>CAYGBE010000154.1:0-3446 GCA_964348065.1 uncultured archaeon | reverse complement strand
CACTGCGCCGTGGTGGAACGCCACAGCAACAAGCTGACGGGACTCTATGACAACGCCGTGCGTGACCTGCGCAACGAGCAGGTGAAGTCAGAGCAGTGGAAGCGTCTCCGAGACGAGGCTACAGGGCAGCGAGACGACTTCAGACGGGCCTACGAAAAGCAGCGGTTAAGCTATGAGGATGTCAACAGTAAATACCACGCCACGCTCAAAACGAACCTTGAACTCAGTCAGAAGATGACTAAGGACAACGAGGAATATCTAGAGCTTCACAAGCAATTCGAGGCGTTGCAGGAAGCCTACAAGAGACAGAAGAACCTCGCCAAAAAAGTTGTTCGCGTGAAAGTCTAATCACACGAGTTATGTGTGTATCCCCGAGGATTCTGCGCCGATGACCGCAGACGGCTGACTAAAGTTGGGTTTGCAGCCGACACCGCAACGAGCGGATTCCGCCCACACAAGAACGAGGTGACATCATTGGCAGGACTAACAGCCGCAGCCCAAGCAGGGGAACAAGTCATTGAAATCGACGCTTCTGGCTTAGAGAAGCGACTCGATGAGAAGATGCTGCGCAAGTGGGACGGCTACAAGAAAGAGTTGGAAGCATGGCGAGCCAACCGACAGGAAGCCCGAGGCGGCAAAGGAGTCATCGAATACTTCAAAGAACCAAACCGCAAAAAGGAAATTCTTGAGAAACTGCGGAACGTGAGCCGCAGCACATGGGTAAAAGAACAGTGGACCGTCGTCATCCCTAGCGCCACCCGATACGAAATCGCAGCGCACCTAAGAGACTACGTCTTCGTCACAGACGTGGTAAAAGGCAAAGTCGGCGAAACCGTCAATATCCCCTACGTGAAAGACGTGGACTTCACCGCATTAACAACCGCGGGATCAGGCACCCTCACCAGCGCCACAGGACTCATCGGCGTCCTCACAACCAGCCTCAAAGAAGCAGGCGTCTACAGCGACATTAAATACACGGACATCGAAAAAATCAACCAGAACCTACTTGACGAACTCAACAGAGTCTTCACTCACGCTGCCGTAAGGTCTGAAGACGTACAGATGCTCAAGCTCTTGGATGCAGGAACCACAAGCCAATTCGGAGAAGCCGTTTTAGGCAGCGCACCAGGAGTAGGCGACGAAGCTATCGGCGGCACCGCCACAACCACAGACTTCGACGTGAGCTACATCGCCGACGCCATCGCCGAAATGTTGAGCAAGGGCAAAGAAGTTCACCCCGGCGACTGCGTTCTATTCATGAACACCAACGCCTACAAAACCCTACTGCAGGACATGGCATCCACCACCGCAACCGCCATCGCCTATGCGCGAAGCGACATCATACAAAAAGGCATCGTCGAGGACTATCTGGGCGTGCGTATCCTAGTTGGAGGAAAAGCACCGAATCCAGGATTCCCCAATGGCAACGGAGCCGTCAGCACCTACCGATGCAACTATCTGATGCGGGCTAAAAGATGCCTCGCACTAGCCCCGAAACGTGAAGTCCTCATCGAAACCGACAGGCTATTGACGAAGCGACAGCTACGAATCGCCGCAAGCCACACTTTCGGCGTGAAGACGCTGGATTTGACGGAAGCCGTGCGGATCTGGCAGGGCAACGACGCCTGGTAGAAATAGCGCGGGATTTGAACCCGCCAACCCCCCCATTTTTTAATCCCATTCCCATTCACGGTTATGCTTAAAGTTCACGTACTCATGAACGTCTACAACGACCACGTGTTTCTTCCCGTGGCGTTGAGCAGCGTGAAGCATGCGGCAGATTACATCATTGTGGCAGACGGCGCCTATCAGCAGTATTACGAGACATACCTCAAATACATGCCTGATGCGAAGCCGTGGAGCACCGATGGCACCCGCGAAATGTTGGACATCATCCCCGACTTGCCCCCCGTCAAACTCATCGACCCGCCAAACGGCAAGCCGTGGATGAACCAATGCATCAAGCGCACGGCGCTGCTGGATGCGGTGCCCGAGGGCGACTGGTTCATCGTGTTGGACAGCGACGAGATGATTTACGGATGGCTCGCCGACGGCATTGAAGAGTTCATGCGGAGCGGCTGCATCGCAGGTTGCACGCCCATCTACAACGCTGGCTTAGATGTGAGCCAAATGTTCCCTGTTTGGCATCCCCGATGCTTCCTCAAAATCGAGGGCATGCATTACCACCGCAAACACTTCATCATGTGTGATTATGCGGGGCGAGCTATCAGCGCCACATATCCAATGCAGTGGACAGACAGGTTTGTGCTGTGCCATTTGAAGGCGTTCAAGAGCGGCGGGCGGTTGTTGCCGCACCTCAGCTACATGGAGAAGAAAAGCATTGATGGGTGGATGGAGCCCTACGCGGTGCCGAAGCCCCTTAACGTTAGGTGACATAAATTGAGTGTAGACTATGCATATGCGAATCAAACCCAAGACGACGTGGAAAGAAAGGCGAAGCTGGCAGTAGCCATGTTGGAAGAAGAAGTTAGAAAAGCAGAGGTCACGAGGCGAATGATCGAGGAGGAGAAAGATTCTAACCTCCGCTCGTCACGAGCCCTCGGAGAGATGGCCACGCGGATAACACGCCTCGAACGATCCATGAACTCTCTAATCAACACGCTGAAGCCGATGATTGAGCAAAACCATGCGTTGGAGATACAAGCCCTGCAGAAACTCAACAAGTATTTAGACGATTGGAGGGAGTGAAAACATGGGTCGTGTAGCAGTCGTTGCTTACGACGATGTAGTAGATGAAGATTGGGGCACAGCTCTCCGTAACGACTACGTCAGCAAAACCGACACATCCGCCCAGAGCATCGCCAGCCAACTCACCACATCGGGAAACCTCAAAATCGCCAGCGGCATGTGGCGCACCGACATCCTCAGCAAAGACGCCGCCTACACCGCCACCATCAACGACGACATCATTAAGGGCGACACGTCGGCTGGAGGCTTCACCATCACGCTGCCCGCAGTCGCAACCGCCACGGGCAAAGTGCTCACGTTCATCCGCATAGGAGCAGGTGCCAATGCCCTTACCATCGACGGCAACGCGGCTGAAACCATTGATGGAGCCGCCACCAACGCCACTATGGATGCGCAATATGACAGCTTAACCATCGTCTGCGACGGCACGGAATGGTTTATCATCGCAAGGAAGATCGCGTAAGATGCGTGAGCCCGACGCGAAATGGGGCGTCGCTAGGTGGGGTCGCTCTCGATGGGGCGTTGTTTTCGGCACGTTTGGTCAGCCTCCTCGTCGTAAGAGAGAACCGTTGCCGCAGGCTCCCACGCCGCAGGCTGCTCGGGAGGTGTTTATGGCGTTACGTGAGTATTTGGCGATGAAGCATGGGGCACGAGTTTGAACGGCTAGTTGAATTAGCCGAGCAGGAGCGGTTACGCGGCGAAGTGGAAAAGCAAACCGCTCGTGCGATGAGCAGCAT
>CAYGBE010000153.1:0-5764 GCA_964348065.1 uncultured archaeon | reverse complement strand
CTAAACACGCAGATATACTAGTCCAGGCAGGAACGGTTCATATCGTCTATCAGGATAACTGGCCTGGAAGTTACGAGATTTTCTATAAATATAGATAAGAAGATAAAACCATAGAGCATTACCAGAAATTCCTCTTTCTCAGGAAGGACGCTGATCCTGGTATTGCTGATGTTGAGGATCACAGGAAAATAAGGGGCGAATAAAGCAAGCAACTGATTTTGACTTTTCTGGTTTTGGTATGATAAAAGTGAATAACAACTTAAGTAATTAGTTTACCATTTTTTCTAGAAACAATGTCAAAAGAATAGGAGGAATAAAAGAGTACTTCGTTTGGATAACGTAATTATTCCGGCTAAAAATTTATATGCTTAATTTCCCAATAAGGGAACGATGAATGATGAAATTCCTTCGTAACATTTCTTTTTTCCTTGTTTTTATAGTCTTATTTTTGATTCACGTATTAGCAAGTCTCGAAACGAAAAACCAATATCAAACCAAGTCCTTAGAGAAAACTCAAGAAACATACAAAAATTCAAGTAAAGTTTTTGATAATGTTCAAGTAGACAATCCCGTTAATTTCAACGTTCAAGGCAGGAATAAGACTACCCATTTTACAGAAAAAAAAGCGACCTTTCTTAAACATACAAAAAGAGAAGTGGCAGGCTCAGCTTCTTGGACATCAGGAGGCCCTTATGGTGGTTATGTCAGGAAAATAGCTATTTCGCAATCAAATCCTAACATTATATATGCGGGGACAAGATCAGGGATTTACAAGACCACGGATGGCGGCGGCAATTGGGCTGAAGCAGGGATTTCTGGGGCAGACATAAATGATGTGGCCGTGGATCCTTCAAGCCATGATATAGTCTATGCATGTTGTGAATTTGGTACTTCCGAGGTGAGCGTAGAAGACGGATTCTACAAGAGCACTGATGGGGGGGATACTTGGATTCAACAATATAATGCTAAGGTGACTGCTGTAGCTGTCGATCCAAACAACACTAATATCCTTTTCATTGGTACTGAAAATGGAGAAATTTATAAAAGTACAAATGGAGGAGAGAGTTGGGAGCTAAAACATACAGAAACTAATAGCTACTGGGAAGCTTATATTGGCACAATCATCATTGATCCAGGGGCTTCATCTAATATTTATGTTAGTACATCCGGTGGATTTAGAGGTTTCCTAAAAAGTACAGACGGAGGAGATACTTGGGCAGCAAAACATATAGGAATAACTACACCTTGGGACAATGTACGAGACGTTGTAGTTACTCCCAGCGGATACTCGCCCCATACCTTATACATCATAGCAGAAGGCAAAAGTGGAGGTGAATACTTTAAAGATGTTTACAAAAGTACAGACATAGGAGAAACCTGGACAGAGATGTATATACCAAATGGCGGGACTGGCGATGATGCCTCTGCTTTAGCCATTGATTCACTTAATCCCGATTGGCTTTTCGTAGGTACTAGGATTGATGATTACCCTCTTATGTTATATGACAGCTCTCTAGATAATTGGTATGATGCAGGGAACGGACTGCCTATTGCTACTTTATTAGGTCTTTCAACCATCGCTATCAATACTCAAGATAATGCCATTTTGTATGCTGGTTTTATTTTTGAACGAATTTATAAATCCACGAATGGAGCTGTGAGCTGGAATCTCTGTAATCAAGGATTTATTAACACTGACATCGAAGATATAGCCGTAAATCCTATCTCATCCGATATAGCATATGTCACCATAAATGAAATCCCTATGCACAAAACATTGGATGCGGGCTCGACCTGGTCAGAGCTGGTAAATCAACCTTATGAAGATTCGTATCGTGTGGCTATTGATCCTAATAATCCATCCAGAATGTTTGTAGGATGGAATGATCTATACAGAAGTGCAGACGAAGGAAACAGTTGGAATCATACAATGGGTTTCGGTTGGAGGATAATAAAAGATATCTGGATAAACTCCTCAAATTCGGACATCATGCTGGTAGCTGCGCAAGAACGTTATTGGGATCAGGGTGGTGTGTTCCGGAATACAGATGGAGGAACAACCTCGAATTGGCAATATACATATAACTGGTGGCGCCCCACCTGCCTGGCTTCTGATCCAACAAATCATCAAAACGTTTATCTTGGCACGAGATCTAGTGGATATGTCATAAAGTCATGGGATGGAGGGCTTCACTGGATAAATATCAGTCCTTCCAGTACGTGGGTTGGGACGGTTTACGATATTGTTGTTGATTCCAACTCCAAGGTCTACGCGGCTACAAGTGATGGTCTCTGGATAAGGAGTGGAACAACATGGAGCCAAAAATCGGGTCTTACCAGCGATGATGTCATAACAGCCTTGGCTATCGACAGGTCCACGAACCCTGATACAATTTACATGGGAACAAACGGATACGGTGTATATGCTTCCCAGGATGGGGGAAACAACTGGGTAACCATCAATGCAGGTTTAGGAAATCTTCCTATTAACAAACTTTCTGTGAGTGAAACCACACCGAAATTACTCTATGCCGGTACTGCTTATGGAGGAGTGTGGACAATAAGTACTGCTTCCTTCCAGTATACATTGACCATAACCGCAGGCAGTGGGGGAACCACAGATCCTACTCCTGAAACTTACTCTTACTTAGCTGGCAGCGTTGCCATTGTCACAGTCATTCCATCCCCAGGTTATAGCTTGTCTTTATGGACAGGAGATATCCCCTCAGGTCATGAATATGATAATCCTATTTCTATAACAATGAATTCGAACAAAACTATAAACGCTAATTTTACATCTGCGCCTCATACACTCTCTACACCCAATAAACCAGGCGGTCCATCGAGCGGAACCATAAACACATCCTATTCATTCAGCACCGGAGGCTCCACATGCAGCCTGGGACACAATGTTCAATACAGGTTTTACTGGGGAAATGGATTGTATTCCAGCTGGTCGAGTTCGACGAGTGCCTCCAAAGCCTGGTCAAACCCTGGAACTTATCAGGTTCAGGCTCAGGCAAGATGTGCAACAGACAACAACATCGTCTCTTCCTGGTCTTCAAAAAAAGAAGTAACAGTCAGTAAAAAGTGGTCGAATAAAAGACTCACCTACAGCACAGCCAACCTAGAATATCCAAAAACAGCAGGCTCTGGAGACTATCGTCACGTTGCCTTCCTTGATGGCAATATCCTTGCCTACAAAAGGAGTACGGATGGAGGAGAAACCTGGGGAGCCCGTCAGAATCTGAGCACATCAGGCACTCTGCAGAATAATCCTTATGCCTTTGCCATAGCTGCTGATGGTCAGTATGTCCATGTGGTCATAGCCAAACAGTCCTCATCCAACTGGAAGATTTACTACAGGCGCAACTTTAATTATGGAGAGAGCGGGTCCTGGGGGAGCTGGAGAGAATTGACTTCAGGCTCTGGTAACTTTCTTTATCCCGATATAGCTGTAGACGGACAATACGTCCATATCGTCTTTCAGGGCAATTGGCCCGGTAACTGGGAAATCTTCTACAAAAGAATCTCTAACTATGGAGTCGGGAGCATCTTGACCAAAAGGTTAACCTACTCAGGAAGCGGAGCCTCTCAGTGTCCCCGCATCGCCACCTCCTCCGAGTATGTCTATGTCCTCTATCAGGACGACTGGCCTGGCAATACTCAGCTCTTCTTCAAGAGGATGGCCAACTACGGAGCTGGGAGCATAATAACCAAAAGAATCACCCATTGCCCTCTCAATTCCAATCATCATGATATTGCGGCTTATGATCAATATGTGTTTGTGGTTTTCCGAAATATCAATACTTCAACAGGAGATACGGATATTTTCTCCAAGACACTGGAAAGTTATGCAACCGGCAGCATAACCACCAAGAGGCTCACCTATGCGGCTTGCTGTGACTGGCCGTCTGTGTCTTTTGATGCGGGCACGAATGAAGTGCAATTGGCCTATCACAACGACAGTCCTGGAAACTACGAGATCTTCCATAAGCTCATTCCGAATTACGGAAAAGGGAGTTATTTAACGCGCAGACTGACTTACAGTGCTGGCGGAACATCTAAACACGCAGATATACTAGTCCAGGCAGGAACGGTTCATATCGTCTATCAGGATAACTGGCCTGGAAGTTACGAGATATTTTATAAATATAAATAGGATCAGATAATTCTTAGATCATCTTTAGATGCCTTCTTAGGTAAATCACACTGTCATCCTTTTATTCTGACCTTCCTCCTGAAATTGTATGAGGCAGGATAAAAAATAACACACGCAAATACTAACAGATTCAGTTGAAAAGCGCTGAAAATACGCTACGGTGATTGAATGTCAGAAAGGCTTTTTCTCCTAAGAAACTGGCTCCTCGGGCAGGACTCGGCCTGCAACTGAGTGATTAATAGCCACCCGCTCTGTTATCAGTATAAGTGGTTAGTTGAAGTCCAAACAGACTTCATCCCTCGTCACAAAAAATGCCTAAACCTGCTTAATTTGGTTTAATTGTGCTTAAAGGAAGACGTTGAAGATCAAGAGTAAATGATAGGGTGAGCGAGAAGTCTCGGATCCCCCAACCCCTGAATCCACAGCCCAGCGCTCTTTCTCTCTTGCGCTAATCGGTCACAATTTGGACACAATAACTAGAACTTTGATAAATAATAAAGCTTTAATTATCTGAAATAAAATTAGATGTCGAATCCAAAAAATAATAAGAGCGACGGATTCGAAATCCGATGGCTGGGCGATTAACTCAGTAGAAAAGTGCTCCCTTCAAACGGTAGAAGTCGCAGGTTCAAATGCCGTATCGCCCACCACTTTCTTTTCAACAACTTGCCCGAGTTGTAACTTCACTGTCTGGACTGATAGGTATTTCAAACGCCTTTTTGGATAGTCACAGTCATTTACAGAAATTTCCTTTTTGGAGTTACCTCAAATTCCTTACAATTTTCCATAATTTCCATTTGCTGACAATCTGAAATAAAGTCATCATGCTCTAAGCGGCAAAGTCAACGACTCAAAAATCACAACAAATCAACCGGGACCACCAAACCTCAAAGTTTAAGATAAACAAAAGACAGCCAGGGAGGCTTTAAAAATATTCCTCGTGCTCCTCCGTTGTCATCAGGAATTCCGTTGGATAACTTGGGGGGGAGGAGGGCATTAGGCTTATGAGTGACAGAAATAGAGAGGATTTATTTCAGCGGATATTTAATCACCGAAGTAAGATTTTGTTAGGAACTGTAAAGAAATTAGGAGGATGTTTAGAAAGATTTCAAGAATCGAGGTTAATCAAATTTTTAATTTTTCTTATCATTATTATCAGAATTGTAAGAAAAAAGCTTGACAATTGATCGGAAGGTTTTCTAAAATCGAAAAAATTCAAAAACGAGAAAAAACGATGAGAAGTTTTCTCAAGGGAATGATAATCACATTGACGATTTTAGTATTTTCACCAGCTTTCAGCTCAGGGCAGGATTCTGAATCCTTCCTGGACCAAGTCCAGAGAAACCTGATGGATAGTTTCATCGGGCACATGCGTGCAGAACGCAAAGAGGTCACAAACCGCATGCGAGCCAAGTTTATGGGCTATATTCTGAACAGACAAACGCAGTACAACGGCGATTTTGAGATGGATGAGATCCGGATGCAGTCCCTGGTTTCGGAGGTTAGAGAGTTTCTTCAAGCTATCTCAACCCAGGAGGATCTCTGGCCGATCGTTGAGGCGGGTCTGCGAGGGGAGTTTGAGCAAGAGGTTGAAGCGATGTT
>CAYGBE010000152.1:0-12033 GCA_964348065.1 uncultured archaeon | reverse complement strand
CCGATCTGTCCCGTCAAGAAATGACCTCCCGGCGTTTCGGCGATGTGTTCATTAGCAAAAGGACGATTTGGATGGTTTTCAAACTCGATATCTGTTCCCGCGGCATTGACAATTTTCATTCTTTTTGCACGCCGTGTTATCTCGACGACCTTTTCCTGGAAGGCGATCTGAGCTTCAATATCGACCTCCCCTATACAGCGGATCAATTGGTCTGCAGATAGACCTCCAAGCATGAGATTTCGAGTGCGGCCGTTCGTCACTGCACGCTCCCAAGGGGTACCATACAGTAACCATTGGTTATTGAGTTCTATCCACGCATCTGCTTCAGGACATGCTGCCACAAGGGGGGCAGGCAAATACGGGTCAGTTGCTTTGCCGTACCCTTTTGGTGTAGAATGCCACGCCACCATCACTTTGGCACCCAATGCCTCTCCGGCTTTCGCCATTTCCTCTGCCACTCTAAAATCACTAATGGAATCAATGGTGATTAGGAGGTTTTCCCCTTCCTTTACTCTCATGATTTCCTTGACTGTTTTGTAAGCGGCTTTGAATAATTCAAGATCACTTGTCGTTGGCATATTTCCCCCTCGATTTTAGGTTTTTGATAGACCTAGTAGTATCCCTAAGTGATTTCTAGGTCTCGTAAGTCAGAGACCACCTAAGCCTGTTTCGAACTCAGCTTTGTTAATAATTTCTGTATGTTAGGGGCCAGTCCATCGGGGAGAAGTACGATGACCAGGATGAAGATCAATCCAAAGAATATCCGGAAGTACCTCTCAACCGGTACAAGAAGCTCGGGTACGAGGATCACAAACAGAGCTCCAAGAATCGGACCATACAGAACCCTGCTCCCACCGATGAGGGGTATGAAGAAAATGTACAGTGTAGTGAAGACCTCGATATCAACGGATGAGACGAATCCGGTATAGTTGACGTATAGACATCCGCCAAATCCGGAAATAAACCCGGTGATCGCATAGGCCAGTATCTTATAGAGGAATGTATTAATCCCTACAGCCTGAGTGAGCCGATCATTCTTGGAAATCAGCGTCAGGATCTTTCCGGTTTTCGTCCCGATTATCCAAAAGAAGAATGCCGTTACTAATGCTGTCAGGACTATGATCACGAGGTAGAGAGTCCTGTACCCAATCATTTCGGAGATCCCACCAAAATACAGGCCACTTCTCCCTCCCGTGATGGGCTGCAGGGCCTCAATGAGTCTGGGAAAGAGAATCGCAAGGAGGAAAGAGGCCATGCTCACGTAAAAACCTCTGGCCCTGCTTGTCGAGAGAAACATGGCCACGGCTACCATAGTCGCTAGAACAGAACTTATGAGCATTGATGTAAACAGAGACCAGCGATAAATGGTAGTCAGAACGATTGTCCCGTAGGCACCTATGGCCATGGTGACAGAATAACCGAAAAATGGTTGACCACTCTTGAAAAACAGGAACCATGCCGCATACCCCTGTATCAAGAACAGATAGACATACCCTGTCACCTCTTGGAGATAGCCTCCCTTGAGAACAAACAGAAGGGGCACCAGAAGTATCAGGATTGTGCCAATCTTCTCATAACGATCTTTCACTGCCGAGGATCCCCTTTGGAGCAACGATCAAAACGAGAATAACGATGAAATACAGAATAACACTCTGCCACATCCCACCGAGCAGGTATCCACTAAAACTCATCACCATGCCCATGATCAATGCACTGATTATTCCCCCCCATATGTTCCCAATTCCTCCCACCACGGCAACGATGAATCCGAGAAAGCCCAGATCCCAACCACTGCCCAAGTCTAGGTTGTAGAGGGATCCCCAAAAGATAGCGCCCACACACGCCAGAGCACAACCAATCCCAGAGGCAACACTGAACACCTGACTCGTCTTGATTCCCACGAATTTGGCCAGTTTCAGATTCTGAGACGTAGCCTGCCAGCACTTCCCGACCTCTGTATGCTCTTCTGCTATCCGGATGATGACGAGCGTCCCGATCGCAAAGAGAAGAGCAAAAATCTTGAAGCCCTCCACCGTGACGCCTCCGATGTCTATTCTTCCTATGCGCGGAAGTGCGAGAGCGATATTCGGCCGGGGGAAAAAGGCCCTGATCAGACCCTCAAAGACAAACCCCACAGAAACCGTAAGAATAAAGAATAGGGTAGAGTCTCCTCCCCTTTCGCTGATGGGGGTAAGCAATATCCGTTGGAGCACAACCCCGACGACAAAACAGACAGTCACCCCGATGAGGATGGCCAAGCCCATATTGAAAGAAAAGAAATACCAAGTCACAAAACCGCCAAACACGCCGATGACCCCTATGGCGAAATTCGGAATGCCGGTTATGCCATAGATGACTGCCACTCCAAGCACGGGGAGAGATAGAATCCCCCCCATGATCAGCCCTGTGATAATCCCATTCAGAATCATACCTGTTCCTCGTCAAACAAACCCCTAGGGCTCGACCCGGCCGGACATCAGCCGCCACTTGCCAGGTAAAGATCTTTCACAACGTCTCTGCTGAGATTCTCCTTTTTCTCGTCGAATCTAATCTCACCAGCCTCCAATCCGAAAAGTCTATCCGCGATATTGAGGATTTTGATGTTCTGTTCCGAGAGGACGATTGTCTTATGAGTGTCATCCTTTATCTTTCTCAGCGTTTCAAACAGTCTGGTCACCAACTTCGGGGCCAGCCCTATTGAAGGTTCATCAATGAGCATGACATTCGCATTCGAAGCTATACCTATACCTATGGCAAGCATCTTCTGCTGCCCCCCGCTCAAGGTGTTGGCGATCTGCTTTCTCCTTTCACCCAATACGGGGAACAGTTCGTATACATAGTCTATGAGACGCTTCTTTTCTGAGGCGTCGTTCAGAATCACACTCACTTCAAGATTCTTCTTGGCTGACATCATGGGGAAAACATTCCCCTCCTGAGGGACGAGCATCAATCCGAGCTGACGCCGCCTTAGCACAGACCATCTTTCGATTCGATGACCCAAGAAACTTATCTGCCCTTCCGTTATTGGCATCGACCCGGCTATGGATTCGAGCAGGGTGGTCTTCCCCGCTCCATTCGGCCCCGCGATACCGACAATTTCATCGTCGTGTGCATAGAAATCGATACCCTTCAAAGCGGTCATAGACCCATAGCAGGCGGTCAGTCCAGAAGCTTCCAAAACAGGGTCGTTCAATGGCATTCCCCCCCTCTCATTCCAGATAGACGCTCTGGACTTCTTTATTGGCTCTTATTTCCTCGGGCGTTCCCTCGGCTATGGTGCATCCTTCGTCGAGGACGAAGATCCAGTCTGAGGTTCTCATAATGGGTCTTATCTCGTGCCCCACCTGGAAGACCGTATATCCCCTATCCCGGAGGGTTTCGATGATTTCACAGATCTTATCCGTCTCTGAGGCAACCAACCCCGCTATGAGCTCATCCAGCAGAATCAGTCTGGGTTTTGTGGCCAACGCTCGTCCCAATTCGACCAGCTTGCAATCAAGGGGACCAAGGTTTGAAACATTCTCTCTCTCTTTGTCCTGTAACCCGAGGAACGCCAGGATCTCATAGACCCCTTCCTTCCTTTTTTGCTCATCCATGCTGTCCTTCAACATTCCTGCAATCACATTGTCAAAAACGCTCAAGTCGGGAAAGAGGTTCTTCTGCTGATAGGTCCTCGCAATTCCCTTTCTGCAGATCTCATAGGCCTTCATTTTCGTGATATCCTCATTCATAAACTCGATCTTCCCCGAATCGGCAGGAAGGGCGCCTGTGATCACATTAAAAAGAGTGGTCTTGCCAGCACCATTCGGCCCGATCAGGCTCCAGATTTTTCCCTTTTCCAGGGTAAGGCTCAAGTCTTCAAGGGCATGGAGCCCACCGAACCACTTGTTTACGTTTCTTACCTTCAGCATGTGCCTTTTTGATCCCTTTTTCTCTGCCGGGATATTCATATCGGCAGAGAATGGTCCTCGAAAAATGTCTGCCACCGAAATGGCCCAGAACCCTCCCAAGGAGTTGAGTCATGGAACAGACCTTGGGTCGGCGCAGGAACATGAGACCTGAGTCCGTCGGGCCGCTGTTCCATTCAGTAAACATGGGGCTGCCTCGGACCTCTGAATGGGTTGGGAATTCAGTGTCCCATCAGTCTGAAGCCCACACAGAGGTCCAAGCCAGGATTCATTACCGAGCGTATGGAGCTATGGGAGATCAAAGAGAAAAAGACGGCAGACGATTAGGTTCTCCCCCGTCCTACTCCGCTCTCGGATATTTCTCGCTCGACTCAAGTTTCTTATATCCCGTCAGTTCCTTCACGATTTCGGGTATCGTCTTCCTCGGAGTCTGGTACACTTTCACCAGTTCTTCGTGGAGGGGGAAGCTTGGATCGAGTTCAGAAGAGCCTGGTGCAAACTTGACAATCGCCCCCTTGGCCCCTATGTTACCGCCATATCCATCCAGAGGCCCCATTGGGCTGATACATACGTTCTGAAAGGATGTCTTTTGCATCAGATCGATGATCACCTCTGAATCCTTTGTCTGCGCTTTCTCATATACCTCTTTGATCCAGTAGATCACCTGATAGTAATTGTTGGTATATGCCTCAGGGTAAGCCTTCTCACCGTATTTCGCCTTCCATCTCTTGACGAACCCCTTCCAGGCATCGCTCGTTGGATCGTGATCCGCAAGGGTATAGATGTTTTCTGCCCCATAAGCTCCGGTTATCTTTGCGCCTCCCATATTTGAATAGGTGGTCCCGTAGAGCATGATCCGCGGTATGGCACCGGCATCGCGCAACTGTTTGGCCACGCTGAACCAACCCGCTCCCGTGTATGGACAGAAAATCGCATCCGGTTTCTCTCCCTTGACAATCAACACCTCGGTAGTATAGTCCGTCTTGTCAAGGGGAGTATAAATGACCGGGCCGATCTCAAAGGGTTTCCCATGCTGTTCCCAGTAGGCTTTCAGACCCATCCCATTGCTGTAACCCCAGTCATAATCCCCTCCGATGAGGCACACCTTCTTGGCTCCCATTTCTTCGAAGAACCTACCCGCAAGCTGACCCGCCCAGTAATCGGCGTAGCCATAATAAACGACCCATTTGGTCACTGGCACTTCCCCTGGAGGAAGGTATTTGCTCATACTGAGGTGTCCCCCGACAAAAGCAGGGATTTTGTACTTTGGGGCTTCAACACATATTGGGCTGATAGTTGTCTCAAGAGCGGCTCCTCCCATGACATCAGGTTTCCAGGTTCCAACTTCTCGTTTGAGCTTCCGCTGTAACGTCGAAGGCTTTGTCTCTGTATCTATAACCTTGTATTCAATACCTGAAAAGCCTCTGACACCCGCCTTATTAATCTCTTCAACAGCCAATTTCATCGCTCGATCATAAGCCGGGCCGATATTACCCGCCGCCCCCGAGAAAGCGACCGTACCCAGGATTTTTATAGGCTCCTCCCCCGAAACATTGGAATTCATCCCGACGAACAGTAACAGAGCAACGCCTATTCCCATCATCAATTTCACCCGATTCTGCTTGAATGCTCTCATTGACATAGCTCTCCCTCCTTTAAGACATAGTCTTCCCCTTTAGGTGCTGATTCCAGAAACTCTCTGGCACAGTAGAATACCTCCCCTTTCTTCATCACCTCCTTTCACGTCACGTATTTCCTCATCCTCTTCACTGTTCAGAAATCTATGTGTCAGCTCATGCATTTGAGGCTGCGAGAGAAGTTGCTCTGATCCTATTCTATTTTGTCGGTTTCCCCATTGCCTTCGCTATCTCAACGAGTTCTGGATGGACCACGGTCCCTTCGTCAAGGAGCAATTCGTTATCCACCCATACTGTCGAATTCAAACATATCCCATCCGCGTGTGAAACAGCATCGCCCAGACTCCCCTCAAACATGGGTCCCTGGTAGCCATTTCCCCATTCCGTAGATCCCCATACCCGTTCATCTTCTGTACAGAGTCCTGTTAGAATTGCCCCGGGATTGAACCCATAGCACACGTGTGCGAGATTGTACATGTTTGGATCACCGAGCTTCTTGAGCCAGGCATCCATCTTTTTGGCTTCTTCCTGCCCCTTGACCTCGGCGATCCTCCCCTTCGTGATGACCAGCTCAATGGGGTGGCTAAGAATGCCAAGGTCGGCTTCACCCCCACCGGAAAAAGATCCGTCGAACACGATGGTTCCGTTAATGGATTCCTCCCGGGGGGCCCATCCTATCTGCCCGACCAGAAAATGAGGACCCGGCACGTCAGCGCGCAGTTCATTGGTTATGGGACGTTCTCGCACATTGTCAAAGGAAATATCAGTCCCTGCAGGTGTCGTGATGCGCATCTTGGACGCTTTTTTCGTGAGTTCTACGACCTTGTTCTGGAACTTCTCCTGTAAGTCCATATCGAGTCTTGCAATACATCTCGTGATTCGTTCTCGATCCAATCCTCCAAGAAAGAGATACCGGGTCCTACCATTAGACATGGCTTCAATCCAGGGTGTTGAATACAGAAGCCACTGATTATTGAGTTCTATCCACATATCGGCTGCAGGAATTGCGGCCTTGAGCGATTCCGGCAACTGCGGGTCGGCGACCTTGCCATAGCCGCTTGGGGTTGAATGCCATGCCACCAGTACTTTTCCCCCAGCAGCCTCAGCTGCTTTGGCGATTTCTTCTACCGGTTTGAAATCCATGACAGAATCCACGGTTATGATGACCGATTCTCCTTTCTTGATCCGACACATTTCGTGAGCTACGACGTATCCGGCTTTCCCCAATTCTAGTTCAAACATCTCTGGCATCGTGCCTTCCTCCTTTCTTTTAGACTGTTTTTTTCTCTGGCGGGAGCTCATATGCTATTCTGCTTGTCGTGATTCCCATACTGATATAGACTTCTGCGAGCTTTAGGGATGCAACGGCGGGATCAATAATAGGAACTCCTAGAGTCTGTCGGAGTCCTTCAGTCAAATAGGACATGCCTGTACACCCCAGAACAATGGCCTCCGCCCCTTCGTGTTCTATCGCTATCCTCGCCTCCTTCATAATGGCATCAGACGTTTTCTTTTCATCTTGTAAATCCAACACCGGGATATCCGTATATCTTACCGATGCCACCCTGCTTTCAAAGCCATACTTCCGAATATTCTCTTTGATCACATCGGCTGTGTTTTTCAACACGGTGACTACTGAAAACTTACTGCAAAGTCCCAAGGCCAAAAGGTAGCTCGCCTCTCCTGCACTTGTAACTGGTATACGAACTGCCTCACGGGATGCTCTCACAACGGTATCCATGGCGCAGTCTAAGCTCACAGCATCGAAACCCTCTTCTTCTGCGGTCTTGACCTCTTCGATTATGTACGGCGCTGCAAGAGCTTCATCGTATGCAGCCTCAATAGATTCCGGTCCGTGGGACAAACATATGACCTCGACTTCATTCTCTGGCGAAGCGGCTTTCTTTCGTTCCTCAATTTGACTGTCCCTGAATTCGATGGATGAATTCGGTATGATGACCTTGACTCTAACCCCCATGCCATTCCGCTCCTTTTATCCCTTTATTCTGACTCTGTCATTAAGACGACGGTATCTCTCTCATCCCATCCGACTGTAACCTCTTCTCCGGCAAAATCGTTTTGCGAAAAACCTTTGCTTTCCACCCTGATTCTTATCTCCTGATCATTCTCCAAGTTCACATAGCATTCCAGAGAGGCTCCTTTGTACAGCATATTCTGCACTTTGGCTGAAAAACAATTTTTCCTTTTTCTAGCCTTCTTTCCTATTTCGATCCTTTCGGGTCTAACAGCCAATATCACGTTATCACCAATAGCGACTCTCTCGCTCGAGGGGATAAAGAACTCCAGACGATTTGATAGCAGTTTCTTTACGTTAGCGTTGTCTTTAATGATTTTTCCCCTAATGATGTTTGCTACACCGATGAAATCAGCAACAAATTCGGTCTTGGGATTGTCATATAATTCTCTTGGTGTTGCAATCTGCTCTAACCTCCCCCTATTTATTATTGCAATACGATCGCTCATTGTCAGAGCTTCTTCTTGGTTGTGCGTCACTGCAATGAAGGTAATTCCTAGCTTTCTGTGCAGATTCTTCAATTCTCCCTGCATTCGTTCTCTCAGCTTCTCATCCAAAGCGCCCAAGGGTTCATCCAGGAGAAGAATAGGGGGGCGGGTTACCAGGGCCCTTGCTAGAGCAACCCTCTGTTTCTGGCCACCACTTAGGGTCGTCACTTTTCTTTCATAAAGACCCTTGAGATCAACCAATTCCAATGCCTCAAGAGCCTTTGCTTTACGCTCTTTCTTGTTATTGCCCTGGAATGAAAGACCGTACTCGATATTCTCACCGACTGTCATATGGGGGAACAGGGCAAGATCTTGAAAAACCGTTCGGGTAGCTCTCTTATTGGGTGGTTTATCATTCGCCAGATCACCTTGGATATAAACCTCCCCTCTTGTGGGTGTCTCAAATCCGCCTATCATCCGCAAGGTCGTCGTCTTGCCAGAACCACTGGGGCCCAGCAGTGTCAAGAACTCTCCCTTTTGAACCTCCAGTGTAAGATCGCGGACAGCTACGATATCGCCAAACCTCTTGGATAAGTCCTTAAGATAGACATCGAGTTGCCGTTTGTTTTCAATTCCATTTCTCATGACGACATGCCCTGTAGGGGATAGAACATGGTCACGTCACCATTCCCTTTGAGACTTTATCGCTGTGACTATCGAATTCAAAAGCATATCTCCATGTATTGCAACTAACCAAGAGAGCGCGAGGAGGATCGAACAAAAGAATAATAAATCAAAGCAAGAAAAACAAAGAAGATAGAGATTGAAAGAATAAAACCTGCTAATGCATAAATACTAGGATCAGCTCCACCCTTCATTTGCCCAAACATATAAATGGATAATGTCTCCTGATAGCCAGATAAGAAATAGGCCCTGATGAACTCATTTAATGACAGTAAGAACCCGAATAAAGCTGCACCGAAAACTCCACCCCTTGTAAGTGGAAAAATGATATCTTTAAAGGCTCTAAACCCACTTGCACCGAGGTCTCTCGCCGCTTCTATGAAGCCTTCTTTTAGTCCTGAAAAACTCACCAAAGTCACGATAACCGCATAAGGAAGAGCGTACAGCACATGTCCAAGAACAACGGTATACATTGATGAACGAACATGAATGAGCCTAAAAAAAACCGACAAGGAAAGGGCTACAATGACACCGGGAACAAAAATCGGAAAGATCAAAAGCCCTAAGAAATAGCTTTTCTTTCTCAGTCCTCTGTAGGCCATGCCTGACAGAAGCGACAAGAACGACGTAATCGCTGCGGTGAGAAGACCTACCATGACCGACTGTCTGATTGCAGCAGGTAATCTCTCTTGGTGGAACAATCGGATGTACCATCTCAAACTAAAATCGCTGAAACTTGTAGGAACCTTTTCCAACTCAGACGGCTCAAAAGAGATCACCAGTAGATAAGTCGAGGGCAGAAATACGAACATTAGTGCCACCGTGGTGAGTGCCCACAAGCATGCCTTTCTCAGAAAAGCCCCTCTTCCCATCCATATCCCTTTCTAGTCACTCCAATGTCTCAAAGAGTTCACCAATTCTTGCAAACTTGAATCCGAGTACTAATGCACCCATTGTTAAAGTGAGAATCAGAGTTGATATTGCAAATGCTGATGGAAACTTTAGGGCGGTCATTAGGGATTCCAACATTTGAGGGGTTGCAAATTCACCTACACCTCCAAGGAGGTCCCACTCCACAGTTGAGCCAAGAGAACTGACGAATACGAAAATACAACCCGCAAAAATCCCGGGCTTTGTTAAGGGAATAATGACCCTTATCAATGTGTGAATAAACGTTGCTCCTAGATCCCGACTTGCTTCAATTATTGAGTCTCCAACCCTGTCAATGGATAGGACTATAGGGAAAACCATAAAGGGTAGATAGGAAGACAACAGGCCAATATGAACTGCAAGTTCACTAAATAGTAACTTCTCCAATGGCTCCGGAATAAGTCCGATCCACATTAGAACATTATTAATGACACCGTATCTGCCAAGAATAAGGCGTAAAGAGAAAACTCTTACTATATAACTGAGGAAAAAAGGAATTACGAAAACAAATAGCAACACGTTTCTGTACTTTTCACTTACAGCCTTACGAACAAAATAGGCTATTGGATAACCAATTATGAGTGCAAAGAATGTAACCGTAATTGACACTCTCAGGGTCTTAAGAAAGGTTACGTATCGCTCCAGGACAAAAAACTTCTCGTATGCAGCGATTGTTAGATTCGGTCTTATCCAATAGGTAGTCGGCTCCCAAAAACTCCAGATTATGATCAGAACCAAGGGAAATACACCTAAAACGATCACAAATAGGGCTGGAGGTAAGAGCTGAATGAAGAATAGAATTCTTTCCCTTGCTTTCAAGTTCCTGGATTCCCTTGTATCATGTCGTTGCTAACCTTAGGGCCACAACTTGACGCAGCCCCAAGGGCCGCCGGAGTCTTCCCCCGGACAATCAAGACACAGTGATCACGTACCCGACAAAGCCTGAGACCTTCTTTTATATACCCCTCAGAGGAATATCTCTGGCGTATTAGGACCTTTTGATGAGAACACCCTCTGATTTCCGATCGTGCTTTTCAGTGAAATCTCGTGCACCATATGGGAGGTCTTCTTGTCGCTACCGGCTCAGAGAGGGTCGGGGCCGCGGCAGCCCTCGGCAAGGCCGAGGGCCTATCCGCGTGACTATTGCTATCTAGGCAAAGTTTTCTTTGGTAGATGAGGTTTAAGCTCTTCTAAGCTTCTCCCACCATTCCTCATAGAGTTTGAAGTTGTCGGGCCGCACATTCTGCCAGTATGTTTCACCCTTCTTCTTCTTAAACTTGTTTAGCACATGATTCTGCTTCCCTTTGATCCATTCTGGATCGAATTCATCCGGATGTGCCTCGGCGTATTTCACCACCTTGTCGGTGGGTGAACAGTATCCTCTCATTTTCATGATCTGGTTTCCGAAGAACCCAGAGTATATCCAGTTCACAAACTCATGGGCCGTTTCGTGTAGGCCCTTCTTTGTCACCCCCTTATGGAGGAGAAGATCGTTCGACCACCCTTCATACCCTTCCTTTGGGTCGGCGTATTTGGCATTGATTCCTTTCTTTTGTGCCGCATAGACTATCGGCTCCCAACCGGTCATGCACCAGACCTCACCACTGGTGATGAGGGATACCCCTTGTTCCCATCCACTCCAGAAAGTCCTAAACTGTCCTTCTTTCTTGTGTTTAATGAGAAACTCCATCACGCCTTCGAGCTCGTCTTTCTTGAGATTACCCGGATCTGCAATTCTGCCCATACCTTCTATATTGTTTTCTTTTAAGTACATCGCCGTGAAGATTACCGCGTTTGCCCACCAATCCTCCATTGATGTTTTTCCCTTCAGAGTCTTATCGAAAACGTAGGCGTACGTGTCTACCACTGGTATCTTGTCTGCGTTATAAATCATTGAATCAGCATTTATGGTAAACGGTATGCCATAACGTTTTCCATCTACCATGTGATAAGGTATATTCCTTACCATAGGCCAAACATCTTCATCCCAGTTCGGGATCAAACTCATGTCCCAGGGCAGTATCGCACCCTGTTCGGCCAGCTCTCTCTCGGCACCACCTTGAAGCCCGTTCACATCATAAATATCCGCGGCATCCCCGAAGACCATCTTATTTATCACTGGCCCCGTTGCATTACCATTATCTGTAAAGCGTATTTTGATCCCTGCTTCTTTTTCCAGCTTCCGCCAGTGTTCCTCTATGGTCTGAGTTCCAGAAGCCCATAGACGTATTTCCTTGGTAGCAGCTAGAGCTTCAGATGGACCGCTTGGTTTTCCGACCAAATTCTTGACTATTGGCAGGGCTGCCATGCCCGCGCCGACCTTCAGGGACGTTCCCAGAAACTCTCTTCTCGTCACGTTTTTTCCATTCCTTTCCATTTTTTCCCCCTCCTTTTTTCAGAATTGCGTCTTT
>CAYGBE010000151.1:0-3598 GCA_964348065.1 uncultured archaeon | reverse complement strand
GACTTCATAGTCGATGCTCCTGCACACTTTGACACTTTTCCTAACACACTCCTCTACAATTCAAGCCCTATATTCGTATCACTGATTCTCTACCTATTCGTCAATAGTAGTTCGACTGGCCTCCAGAGTACCACCATAGGCTCCCATATTGATGATACCTCCATTTTCCAGTGGCTCACTGCCGATTGGTTCATTCGGTTTACCGGCATCGATGCAAGGACTGCTTGTTTCATCTAATACCCAAATTGAGGCCATTGGATCCCAATGCCCGGCTGTGGATTCGAGATGATAGTCTCCGAGGAAGTGATTATTAGGATCGGCCCATGTTCCAAGTTCCACAAACTCAGGATTAGCGTCGATGTTTCCATCGCCCTGACATCCGCCTTGCACATCCGAGAACATAACATTAACATCAGTGCCGTTAATCTGGGCACCGTTAACGGATTCACCGTTAAAGTAAAGGATTGAGTTCACAACTGCAATCTCGTTACCATCAATAGCATATTGCTGATTTTGGACAATTGTGCAATTGGTTATGTCCACATGGCTGTATATGGGTCCTCCGCGTCCAACGGTCTTGGCCAAAGAGTAAAGCCCTGACTCTGCATTGCCCGCCACAATGCAGTGAATCATTTCAAGATGGCTTTCATTGCTCACTTCGACGCCGCAGCCCTGATTTCCTGTAACAACACAATGATTCATTTGCAACTGAGCTTCGGAACAGCTAATACCCATTGCACCATCACAGATTGTTAATCCCAGCAGCTTGATTGTGCTGCCTGGCAAAAGGTTTAACACCGGGAGTTCACTATCACCGGAAATTGTGGTCAGAGAAACAATCGCCGAATCCTGTGAATTGTCAGAACGAATCGTTAATTCCTTTGGAGGCAGGATTATGTTCTCTTTATATTCACCGGGTGGCAGAAGGATTATCTGACCCGATTCAGCATAGTTGACAGCAGTCTGGATCGAAGCGAATCGTTGACCTGTCGTGAGATTTAAGACCGGCCCGTTCGGATCGGGAAGGATTGCCCGAATATCTACCCAGTAAATATCCGAATTGTTACTTGACCGCCGGTTGAAAAAGCCATACTTTGCATCGGGTGACAAAGAGAATGCATATTCTCTGCCGCCGGTGTTGATGTTGGGGCCCAGGTTTATTGGTGCGGTCCAGGACCCATCTTCCAACCGGTGGCTTATATAAAGATCAGCCGGGCCATATCCTCCGGGTCTCGTGGAGTTGAACACGAGGAAGCTCTGATCAGGTGGAACGTATGGTGCACAATCGTTGCTCGTCGTGTTCAGCATAGATATATTCTCCACCGACGCATATTGGCCACCGACGTATTGGCAGTACCATATGTCACAGCCGCCGCTTCCTTCGGGGCGATGGGAGCAGAGGTAGATGCTTTTGTCCGGCATAACAGAGAAGCCCCACTCATTGCGGCTTGAGCTAACGGGCGAATCCAGCTTTACGGGAGCGGTCCATCCGTTCGGCGTCCTTTCACACATCCAGATGTTCGTAGGCGAGTTACTTGGCCTGGTGGAAACAAAATAGAACCCTTCCCCATCTGGTGAGAAATGGGGGCACCAGACGTCACCTGAACCTACGAAATCGGCTGGCTTTGGTTCAGTCCATTGTCCTTGTTCTTGTTTAACATAAAAGGCCCTGGACGATGACCAACTGGAATTTGTTAGCGCAAAACAAAATTCATTTCCATCCGGTGTAAATGTGGCATACTGCTCATACCTGTTCTCAAGGCAGATTATGCCAGGCGCAAAAACCTCAGGTACCAAACCCGGTGGTTCCTGGTCCATATATGGTGAGGGGGCTGTCTCGTTTACATCTGATGCTAAGCTTGGTAAAGATATTATTAGTGAAATCCAATAGACGTACCATATTTTTCGAGTCATCATCTTCTTTCTCCTTTCGAAAAGTCTCATTTGATGTCATATTTCCCATATGAAAGGCTTGGCTACATAACCAAGGCACTGGCTCGCCATTATCTCAACTTATGCATAGTTAGCCACGCAATTGGCACTGAGATCGCAATCTCGTTTTCAGCAGCGAAGCGATTCATCTTGGAAGATACAGCCGAATGTCGTCAAAGAACACCAGACCCGAGCCGCCAGGCTGCGGATTGTCCGCATCGCCAAAGCCGATAGATAGTTTGCTGACATCGGTCAGAACAATACCGGCATCACTGAACTCTTTCAGGTCGATATTCCATTCCGTCCACATGTTTATCAATGCTGCATCGGAGTCATCGTGGTACACTGTAGTAGACGTGCCGCTGCTATCTCCCACAGACACATACATCGGCTCAGCCTCATTACTGAGCATCCCAACGTCCTGGTTGACCCACTGGCCCGTACCATCACTGGTAACGTTGGAGAATTTGGCCTCACACGTTAGAGCAGTGTTATGGCTGGTCAGCGCTAAGCCTATGTACATAGGTGTGTCCATGGCTACGGTTGTCAGATTCAACTGTGTCCACGTTTTGCCGTCCGCTGAATAATAGGCCCTGACAAGTCCACCCAATGTACGTTCTAATTTTACCCACTGAGGAGCTGTAACGCCTTCTTCGAAAAACCTGTTTGTGGTACCGCCTGTGGTGTTGCGGAACTGGAACCGGATCCCGTTTTCAGGGGTAATGAGCAGTGCGGCGTTGG
This sequence comes from uncultured archaeon, assembly GCA_964348065.1. Taxonomy (GTDB): domain Archaea; phylum Aenigmatarchaeota; class Aenigmatarchaeia; order Aenigmatarchaeales; family Aenigmatarchaeaceae; genus CS1-C013. The sequence continues at coordinate 925 of CAYGBE010000151.1, read as the reverse complement.
CCGAATCCGGCTCAAGCGTATCACGAATCATCACGCCGGCCTTGGCAAAAGGATCTGTGTTCTCCAGACTCTCGACCTTCGCTATAATCGAGGCGGCGCCGGAGACCTGCTTCCAGGCGAAGTGAAACTCATCAGAGTTATCCCAGATGTCCGTGCCCGAAGCGGTCATCGTATATGTTCCGGCCGCTCCTTCAGAGAAGCCGCCAACATACGCCGGATGGCCTCTGAACCACAGCGACAATATCCCAACATCTTCTCTGGTCCAGTCCTGCGAGGGACTAAACAGACGTGCGGCTTCTGAGCAATTTGCCGGACCACTGTTGTTATAGAAAAATGGCATTGACTGCTTGCCACCGTGGATAATCGTAGTCTCGGCAAAGTGCCCTCCCTTACTTAAGTCTGTGTCATTACTCACGATAGCACCATTTGTCTCGACATCCCATCCATCTATCCACGTACTGAATATCTCGTGTGTTTCAGAGTCGTTGTAGTCCTCAAAATTGTCCACAATAAAATGGTCGATTACCGTAAAGCTCCACATATTGCCTTTCCATGGGCTATCCGGGTGCAGATCATTGAACTCATCGACCCGCCAGTAATAACTCTGGCCGAATTCGAGGAGATCCGGGGGGGCATAAGTAGTATTTTCCTGATTTTGACCGACTAATACATCCCGCGGATTAGTTCTGCTGGCTTCATTGACGTCATCGAAAACTGTTCCGACGTACAAATCATGCTTATCAGCATAGACTCCTGGATTCCAGCTAAGAACCGTATCCTGTGGCACATCTATAAGGCCACCACGCGGACGGGGGGCCCTGGCCTGCGTCACCGGTTCAGTCATACCCAGCGCATAGTTAATTGCCGCTCCAAGCAGTTCAAAAGCATTGTCATTAAATAAAGGCTCGCAATACAAGTGAAAGCC
>CAYGBE010000150.1:0-4820 GCA_964348065.1 uncultured archaeon | reverse complement strand
GTATTTTAATGTAATTACAAACATTGTCAACAAAAAAATGACCAAAAATGCTCTTTTTTTGACCGTCCGTGGTTGAAATACGGGCCTTTGGGCTCGAACCTATCTACTCCGGTAAGTTCATGCGGCGCAGCAGGTCTTGAAAACGCGGATCGTCGTGCAAGGGCTTGAAAGCAGGAGGATGCTTGATCCAAGGCACGTATGGGTGGTGGGGTGGGCCGTACGCCGCTTCGAGCCATCGGAATGCCTCGTCTTTCTCGCCCAGGACAGCATAGATCTGGGCTATAAACCAGGTATCCCAAGTCGTGGGATCCGACTCCAATTCAGCTAATACCAGCCGCGCTTCATCCAGTCGGCCAGCCATCGCATAGGTACGCCCGAGAGCAGATTTCCATTCATGGCTGAGCACACCCGCCCTCTGATGTGCTTTTATAGCCTCCTCATACATCCCCTTTTCTGCATAGGCGCTTCCCAGAACATACAGCCCGACCGCTAAATCGGGATCCAGTTCGAGTGACTTCCGGGCTTCGTCGATCGCCTCCTCGTATTGCCCTGCCCACCAATACTGCCATCCTTGCCACGCAGGCCAGACGGCCGCGAGCGGGTCCACCTCCTGGACTCGTCTCATCTCTGCCGAAGCTTCATACGTGCGTCCGAAGAGCTGGAGATAGAACGAATAGTGGGCGCGAGTCAGGGTCAGGCTGGGGTTGAGTTTCAGGGCACGCTGGAAGGCCTGTTTCGCACCTGCCCAATCCCAATCTCTGTATAACTTGATTTGGGCGAGAGCGGCGTGGGCTTCGGCCAGCGTGTCGTCCAGCTCCAACGCCTCGAGTGCTACCGCCTCAGCTCGTGCCAAGGCGTCCGGTGGAGCCCCAGGGCCATGAACACTCGCGACGTAACCGAGCGCCAGCCCGCCGTACGCCAGGGGGTCTGCCGGGTCTTTTTCGATTGCCTGGTGCAGATATGCCAGGCCTTTTTCGGTTCCTTCCGGTGTCATTTTGTTCAAGTGGAACATCCCCTTGAGATATGCCTTATACGTCTCGGGATTGACCGGGCGCGTTGCCGCCAGTCGAGCTTCCTGGTCGGGTGTTACTGTAATCTCGATTTGGCGGGCAATGGCCCGAGCCACCTCGCTTTGCAAGGCCAGGACGTCGCGCAGGTCTCTCTCATAGCTGTCAACCCAGAGGTGCGTGTCTGTCGGCGCATGGATTAACTGGGCCGAGATCCGCACCTGCTCGGCGACGCGCACCACCGAACCTTCCACCACCGCATCTACATTCAATTCTCTCGCAATCTCCGGCAGCGGCTTCTTGACATCCTTGTACTGCATGATGGATGTGCGCGACCTTACCTGCAGCGCCCCAATCTTTCCCAGGTTGGCGATGAGCGCCTCGGTCATCCCGTCGACGAAGTACTCCTGCTCCGGGTCGCCGGTCAGGTTCTTCAGCGGCAGTACTGCCAGCGACTTTATCCTGCCGGGGCCGGCCCCACCCATCAGTTTCTCCCGCCACCGGCCTATATTTAATCCCACCACTATTGCTACCAGGACAAGCCCTATCGCCATTGCCCACCGCCGCAGGGTTCGGACTGGCGCCGCTGGTCTGGCCGCTGTTGCGGTCGCCGGTCTGCTCAGAGTTTCGCTGATTTCAATAGCTGCATTTCCGATGTCCACAAGCCGTTGGTCAGGGTCCTTCTCCAAACAGCGGCGGAGCAGAACACGAATGTTGCTTGGAGTATCCTCCGGGAGCATCTGCCAATCCGGTTCGCGTTCGATGATGCGTGCCAGTATTTCTGTGGCGGTCTGGCCCTCAAATGGAAAGTGACCGGTCAACATCTCGTACAATATACAAGCGAATGACCATATGTCGCTGCGCTTATCGATCGGCTTACCGCAGGCCTGTTCCGGACTCATGTAAGCAGGCGTGCCGATTACACGGCCGGGCTGAGTGACAGTAGTTTCCTCGGTTATGGCTTCGCTTACGGAGGCCTTGGCCAGGCCGAAGTCCAGCACCTTGACCTTTCCTTCCGGCGTGATTTTGATATTGCCAGGCTTGAGGTCTCGATGGATGACACCTTTTTTGTGAGCCGCTGAGACAGCCTCGGCGACCTGCTGACCGATTGAAAGGGCTTCCTCGAGTTTCAACGGCTTGTGAGCTATACGCTCGGCCAGTGTCTGGCCCGGTACATATTCAAGGACCAAATAGCCAGCACCTTCTTCCTGTTCAATGATTTCGTATATCACGGCGATATTCGGGTGATTCAATGAGGCCAGCAGCTTGGCCTCACGATGGAAACGCATCCTGGTAGTCGAGTCATCTGCCAGTTTAGCAGGTATGCTCTTGACGGCAACAGAACGGTCGAGCCTGGTATCACGAGCCAGATAGACCACACCCATGCCTCCGCGGCCGATCATCTCTACTATTTCAACGCTCCCGATTTTCCGGCCAACGAGATCTTGTCCTGCCGCTGCCTCTTCAAAGTCGCTTTCATCGGACTGGACAAGGGAATCGAACAATGCATCTATCTCACACAGTCCTGCTACTCGTTGACGGATATGCGCTTCATGCTGAGGATACTGCTCAACGAATTCATCTATATCGGGTTGCTCCCCTCGCACATACGCGTTGACGAATTGTGTCAATGCCTCATCGAGGATATCTGCCTTATTGTCATCCCTATCTGCAATCATCAGGCGTTCTCATAAGCGGCCGTAAGCGCCACTAAAGCCCGAGATAGCAGCATGGCTACTGCGCCTTTGCTCTTACCCAGTTTTGCCGCTATTTCATCGTGTGAGAGTCTTTCAATTCTGCTTAGAAAAATGACTTCTCGATACTCGGGCTTCAGATTATCTATCGCTTTTTCAAGCCTGTCTAACTGCTCCTTTCTGGAGAACAGAACACTCGGTGTCGTTGTTTGAAGAGGACCAGCAATACCGAAGGAGCCTCCGTCAGTATTCATCCCCTCTTTTTTAAACGGAATTTCTCTGCGAATATCACGCTTGTCGGCATAGAATTTGTCCAAAACATCATGAAGCTTGTTTTCCGCAATTCTGGACAGCCATCGCAGAAAATCCCCTTCGTTCCTGTAGGTGAAGTTTTTTAGGCCGGCCAGTGCCAGAACAAGAGCATCCTGTACTACATCAACCGAATCGATCTTTGGTCGAAGTTTCCTGTCTATGCGAAGCCGGATGATCCGTCGTACTCTCTCACCGTAAATCCTACACAGTTGATTGATAGCAGACTCGTTCCCCTCCTTAGCCAGGGTGACCAGATGCTGGGTTTTGTGATCATTGACAGAATTCACCTTTCGCCAACTCCTTGAATCCGAAGACATTAACCCAATTATACGAACTTTCCCATGATTTTTCAATTAAGACGTTAATTTGCCGTTTTTTTCCCGTTTAAAAGAATAGGGCCAACAAGTTTGAAAATCGGACAAAATAATGTTCTTTGCCAAAGGAGGTGATACCAATGAGTTAAATGACAAGGTTTGCCAGGGCTTGTCAGCAATATATCTGGCAGTTGTGTAATAGGTGTATATGAGTTTTTCAATGGTAGCTTTTACAAAAATTCCCATAAAATAGGAGAAAATTTCGATGAAAACAAGAATGAAAAAACTAATTTCAATCAGTACCATTCCTGTGCTTGCGCTGGCGTTGCTGTTGGTTTTAGGCACAGTTTCGGCGGACGATGCCGCGATGGAGGCCAAGAAACCGGCTCCATCGCTTACAGGTACAACCGAGTATGACTTCGTCGGTGCTGCTGATCCCCCGATAGTCGATGCCGAGGGAAGATTACTTTGCTGGGAAGGAACTATTAGCGGAGACATCGAAGGAGTAATATTATGGTGGTTCGATATGGATTATTTTGTGAGCACCGGACAGGTATCCCACTGGGTAGACAGATGGGAAATCTGGGATGGTGAAGTCTTGCTCCTGGCCGGAGACGAGGCAGGTACAACCACAGCTCCGCCTGGAAAAGATGGTGTTTGGCGGGGGAACGGCATAGTCACAGAAGCGAGTGAGGAATTCGAGGATTGGATTGGTCGCCCGGTGCACGACGGCGGAAGTGTTACGTGGGAAATTCCTGGCGTACTACCACTCAACGGCGAGGGCACATTTAGCATAAACTGACGTACAACGACCGGATAAAGAAGATGTGTAGATTCTGTCGGCGTCAAGGGAATATGTCAGTATAGCTGTTCAGCGATTCTGTCAGCGCCACTTCTCTTTCCAGGACGTTCTCGCCAGACCGACGTTCAGTATATGCAGATGGTTCCTGGAAGATTTCCCACGACTGCGCGAACAGCAATGTACCACCAGCACAGTAGTAACAAACCAAGCCGGCGGTGATAGACGACAGCAGCGTCGGGAAACCGCAGGACATAAAGTACAATTCGTATCACCGAACTGAAGGGCTGTGAGTATAACACTTGCAGCCCTTTTTTGTTGCCCACCAAGAGCTGCTAAAACCGACCCATCCGCGGAGCCAAAATCGGATATTTGCCTATGACGGAGCAGGGGGGCAGTTAAACAATAAAGGGATGGATACCGGCTTCTACGGGGATGATAATCTGTATAATCTGTATGATTGATATAAACTAAAGCTGATTTTTATCCAAAATTTCTTTTAATGTTTTGCAGACAATCGCCACTTCATCCTTAGTCAGATTGTTATGAAAAGGCAAGGCGATAGTGCTTTTACATACGGCTTCGGTAACAGGGAAATCGCCTTGCTTATAACTGAATTGCTCGACCATAAACGGCTGCAAATGCACAGGTGGGAAATAATTGCTGACCTGAATGTTTTGGCTTCTCATCGCCT
>CAYGBE010000149.1:0-4147 GCA_964348065.1 uncultured archaeon | reverse complement strand
AACTAAGAGGAGCCATCGATGAAGGGTATTGCAAAGACGGAATGGAGTATATTGTCACTTCAGAATTGCTGAACTCTACTGGAAGCAGTCTAATTAGTTGCTGAGTGAAGGTGCTTCTCCCCAGGTACTGCGCATCCCGCATATGGTTCACGTAGAGAAATCCGATGTCTGCTTGGCTAATAGCGTGAAGGACCCTTTGCGGTGAGCCATAACCCAGCCACTGGTTCGGATCAGGAGTCCATTTATCGTTTGCCAGACCGTTAATGTATTGACGCCCTGTATCCAAGGTTAAATAAGCGGTTTTTGAACCTGGAGGCAATGAATAATGTAGATATCTTAAGGCTTCAAGTTCCTCCCAGGTTAACCTCCCGACCTGAAAAAATGTGCGTTGGGCAAAATCCCCGCTGATTAACGTTGTAGATACACTGCTGATGATAATAAGGGATATCAGAAGCGAAACAAAGCCCATCCTAGCAAAATGTTTCATGCCAAGCGGCGCTTTCACACGTACACGGTTGAAAAGGGTTACTAGGGCATATGCCATCGGCAAGCTCATTATAGGGGGAATGTAAGCCTTAAGAACGCGTCTTTCCACAAAGCCAGTATAAAAAAACTCCTCGTTCACAAATGAGACACCCTGCCCAAAGATAAAGAGCAAGACCAGAGATAAAGCACAAAAGATTATAGTATTTCTGATTTTGGCTTCCACTTCATTCCATTTAAGCAAAACAATAGCTATTCCGATAACTCCAAGAAAATAGGGGACTCCTCCTACCACAAGGTAAGCATACCAAGGAATCCATCCTACGCTTGTTTCCTCCCACGTAATAGAAGGAAAAAGCATAACAAAAACAATCAACGACATCCCGTACAAAAATATTATCACCTCTACGAGGCCCCTTTTCACCGAAGCTGGTGTAAATCTCTTCTGTAGCACTTGGTATAGGTGACTCAACTTTTTGTCAATGAAGTTGCCATAGGTCAATGCAATAATTACCATGGATGAAAAAACGAGAAGAAGGAAGCTTGGACTGTTAAGAAAATACCATTTAGTAGCAAATCGCGGGAGCGTAATACCTGGATACCACGCCCCGCCTCGCATGGTAGCCCATGAACTATAAATGCTGTTAAAGTAATCATAGTGAGAAGTCAAAGAAAGATCAAATAGACCCACAACTACAACCGCAACCAAAATCGACAAAGCGGATAATCTAACCCTTTTTTTTCCTTCAATGTTTTGAGTAAACACGCATAAAAGCAGAAAGGCGAGTAAATATATCGTGAAGATTATCGGATCTACGCCGTGTATCATGTAGCTCAATGCTACTGTGCTGCTCAGAAGAAAGAAGTTGAATTTGCGGCTTAAATCCAATCGCCAACTTGCGTAAATCATGAACCATAGAAGCGCAGACACAAGAGTCTGTGCTGTGAATGACACCAAAAAGGCAGGATACCAACCCTGAATAAGAAACTTTTTTCCAGCTGCGAAAATAATATTTGTCCAATCATTGTAACTAATAACTGCACTAAAATCCCTCAAATACAGAGCGTAGAGCCAAGTCGGTCCAGAAAAAATCGCGTAGCTTAAGGTAGCTATCGATGCTATTTTTTTATCCTTGAAGAAGTTTGAAGCCATAACGTAGAACGCCAACACTGGAAGAATCATCAACGGGTAAAGTGCCATATAGGCATTAACTGAAGGAGCACCAGATATATAGAAAAAACTTGCTAAGTACAAAGTAAACCAGTAGGGATCTTGGAGCCAAGCGAAGGCTCTGTAGTCAAGGAAGGTTTGAGCGAAACCATGGATGCGCCACGAGTCAAAGCCTGGTCCTCCTATAAAGAACCCTATATTAGAATACATCCGCCAAAGCCATATACCCATGAAAATCACAGCTAAAGACACAAGCAAAACTGGAAGCTTAATTCCAGAACCTGAGGAAGAAGATACCACCATTTCCGGGTTTTTTAATCTGTGCGCACGCTTCCATTGGAAAAAGCGACTAAATAAATACACACCTATTATTGCGACACACACAGAGAAGAAAGCCTGGAAAAGCAACTCGTCAACAATGCCCCTAACATGGGCGCACACAAACCCGGTGACCGACAAAAGGAAGAAGCTTAAAAGATATGAGGCTATCAGTCTGGGCAGTTTACCAAGTTCTGGTGCGCCTACAATCGCCAAAACAAAATAACCCGGAAAGAAGCTCAAACCGAAAGCCGCAGCTAATCGAGCAACACTAGGCAATTCCAAAGTAGTCCATTCAACGAAAATTTCTCCCTCAAGTGCTGGCACTAAGAGTATTATCACCAAGGAACTGGCGAACGCGACTAGAATTACGAGTTCAGCCCCAATCTGGTGAGCAAGACTAAAGAACCTGAGATGACTTCTAGTGTTCTGCGTGTCTCTATTTCCAGACAGTAACAGCTCACCAAGGATGAAAGTTATGATGGCCAGTGTTAAACCTAGGGCAAATTTTAACGGAGTAATCATTAAATATACTGTCCAAAGAAAGACGATCAATCCCGCAAGCACTAAGAGAATGTGCCTAACTAAGTCTGTACGCTCCAAAGCTAACCCCTAACATGTTACTAACTCATTTTTTGGTTTGGTAACCAAGGAACAGTCATCTTTATCAGACCAATATTCATATCGATCACCATCAACCAGCTCTTTTACCATCTCGTATTGCAAAGCCAAATCTTGAAATCCCAAGCAACGGAATGTTTCTATAATCTCCAACCAGTCCTCGTTGAGCTCCACTACGACCTTTCTTATGTTTTTTGTCCGTAAAAAATTCACCAAGTGTCTAAGGAAAGCACTAATTAGTTCTGAAAGATTTCTTGAGGGCAATAAACAGAAGGACTTCAATCTTGCTGCTTCTCTCTTAGAAGTGTAAATGACATCTGCAAAACCTATAACCTTGCCCTTTGACTCCATAATTGACTTTTCCGAATGAATGTGAGCTATTTTATTTCGAAGGCGACTCAAAGGAGAAACAAGATAATCTTCAGGTTTAATCTCGTATATTTCTACTCTCTTGGGATCAAGCACCTTGCACATTTCATAGACTCGTTGAGTGTCGGTTGGCTGAAGCTTTCTTATCAAAATATCGGTTTTTGTCTCTCCGAAGGATGCCTCGCTTATCTCCAGATACATCACGATTTTCTCCGCAAAAGCCTGGAATTTCAGTTCATCTGCTATCTTCAGTGGGACAATATTGTCATTTCGGACGGACTGGAAAATTTTCTTTCCATGTCTTCGAGCGACATATTTCAGGGCCTCTTGCATTAGGCGCCTATATATGCCACGTCGCCGGAATTGGGGATCGACAAATACTGAATCAATACTCCACATCTTTCTACCACAGGGCACCAAGTGAATTTCACCTACTAGTTTATTTTCTGAGACGGCAACCAAAATTGTTTCGAAATTAATGCGCAAAATATCGAAAAAAAAGAAAAATACGCTCACCGCAGAATACAATCTCACCATACGTTTAAGCCTACAAACATCAAAGCCAACAATCTCAATTTCCCTCCGAAACCAACCTGAAAAAACAAGCTGGAAGACCCTGTCGAATTCAGTTCTTTTGATACGACGAATCACGATTTCGTTGGTGGTCTCAGTTTTTCTCAAAAGGGGATCGCTCATCCTGACGGACTATGCTCATGTGACTTTTCCCAGTTGCACGCAGATGAAACACCTTCCTTGGTTGCCATCTCCAAAATAGCTAGAAGTTCTCCTCTCAAAGCACACACAACAAAGACTGAATTGCCATGTTAGACCTTGTTCCAGATCCATGTTGGATGTCGTACCTCAAAATGGTGTAGAGCAAATCGTAGTGCAGATTCCATAAATAAATCGGCTGATCCTGTCCTCTCTTTGGCTTTTGTGAAAACATGTCTTGGAAATGGAGCTTGTGTTTTCCATCAACCACGCTCCTGCACTGACCGCAAACCCAAGTTGTAGACGCTAGTATTACTCTATCCCCTTCTCAATGCTGAGTCTGTGTGACTCGAAGGTTCGTATTTCCTTCTCGATTTGATCAATGATCCTTTTCCAGTCAAACCTTTCGACAGCAAGTTGTCTTGCATTTCTTCCCATGTTGTAGGTTAGTTTTTCATCTTCAATCAGAATTGA
>CAYGBE010000148.1:0-3816 GCA_964348065.1 uncultured archaeon | reverse complement strand
CTCATGACTCAACTTCTATGCCATCTATTGGTAGTCAGCTTGATATGGCTGTAGAGGGAAGCAGATTGTTGGAAGATTTTAACCTGCTCGCTACGACTTCGCGCGGGAATGAGGAGGATCTGTGCTCTGAAATCTGGTACCTTTTAAGGGAGATGGGAGATGACGCTGTCCAGGTTGAAAAAACGGGAATCACTGGACTAATAATGGTAAAAAGTGCCCTAAACCCTTTCGACGTCATCAAGAACCTTCGGGACATATTGGAGAAGCGTCCAGAGGAATTCCGCTACACGCTCAGAGTAATTCCAATCGAAAGCGTTGTGCGTACAGATTTGGGAGAGATCCAAAGGGTAGTTACAAAACAGACTTCCAAGATAAGGGAGAGTGAAACGTTTCGAGTAACCCTTGAGAAGAGATTCACAGACCTTTCGTCTCAAAAGATAATTGAGGCTGCTGTTTCGAAGATTGAGAGACAAGTGGACTTGGAGAGTCCGGATAAAATCATTCTCGTAGAAGTTGTTGGGAGATTGACTGGCATTTCAGTCATAGAGCCTGGAGACATAATGTCTGTCATGAAGGAAGGACTTGGTCAGCGCTGAGTCACGAGAAGAGCTACGTGTTCGATTACCAGATCAACCAAAGTCTCCTTTTCAAGCGCTTTTTGCTTCAATTTTGACTTCATTTCGAGATCAGAGATATTGAACAGCCTCCTGATGCCCTCCATTTTTTCATCAGTCAGTTGTAGAGTGGTGTCGTCACGTTCTCCTGAAACCAACTTTGAAACGTTTTCCAAAGCCGATTTTGCGTCCTTCAACATTTTAGCTATGATCAGAACCGCGATCTTTGAGCATTGTGGCTTTGTTCCGAGTAAGTCTATTGCCTTGTCTATTTGGCGTTGGGCAGAGGCGTAGAGCAGGGTTTCCATAGCTAGGCTGTTTGATATGTTTAACTTGCCTTGAAATGCCTTCAGGGCGTTTAGAGCGGCGAAGTAGAGATGCTCCCAACTCGCTATCAGGTTTGCATCAAAAATCTGAATCTCCACATCTGCGATCTTCTTCCTAGCAAGAGTAAAGAAGGCGTTGATGTCTTCAATTTTGGCGTCTCTAAAGCCTGCTATGGCGACGTACCTTCCAAACTCCTCCAGCTTCCTGATCAAGCTTGCCCCTCTAAAATCTCCCGTACAAATCTCTCGACAAGCTTAGAGTCCAACCCAGAACTCACAAGCTTATCCTTGGCGTCTTCGACGGATTTTCCCTCTTTTTTGTAGCGCTTGATGATATTTCTGATGGTCTCCTTTCTCTCCCACGGGAAGATGATCCATGAGGTTGTTTCTTTCTCGTAGTAGTCTGGGATGACGACACTCCAAGGCTTGTAGTAGATGGTCGCGATCTTCACTTCAGTCGCACCCTTCTCCTTCAGATGCGATTTTACCAGCCGAAGGCTCTTCCCAGTGTCCGCCACATCGTCCATGAGAAGTACTTCTTTATCCATAACCGACACTGAGACGGGCTGAGTTATAAGAGGCTCACCCTTGGTCTGAGCGACTCCGAGATAGAACTCCGCCTTCACGTTCGCGATCTCAGGATTCTCTAACAAATCAGACATAACCCTAGCCGGGAGCCAGCCGCCCCGCGAAACTCCTACAATCACATCGGGTTTGAAGTCGTCTTCTCGAATTTTCTCAGCAAGACTCAGAAGAAATTCATAGATTTTGTCCCAAGTGGGGATTTCAAACTCCAGACTCTCAACCATGGGCGAATCACAAACTGCTTCAATTGTTAAGGGCGAAATCAGCTATCCTGTTTCGGCTTTTAGGTTTACTCTCATATATACTGAACGTTTATCCGATTTGTTTTTCCCCCAAAATTCCAAAAAATAAAAGGACGACCTCTCTGTGTGCGCACTCCCCCTCCCCCTATATAAGTGTCCTCACGTTTCTCACGCTTCAGTCTCCGTAGCTTCACCCGAACAGCACCGACAGACCTGCCCGTTAAAGCCTCTGCCGTCTCCTCATATGTGTAGTCTCGCTCATACGGTTCCAGAAGCTTGTCCGCTTTCTCCGGGGTCCACTTAACTATATTCACCCCTTCGATCGATCGAAAGATGCTGATACATATATCTTCTTTTTGCTGTGGCCGAATTTGGACGTAGCGTTTACTGTGATCTTCCAACTAGTGAGACGATACTCATATTTTGTGCGTTCATAAATGTTAAATGTTTCAACGGTAGCGTAAAACTTAAGATATAAGATAGCGTAATAATACTAACACTAAGGAGTGACGAAATTGGGAAAAGCAGCTGTAGTAACGCCTCTGTACATTTCTTTTGCCTGGATTCTGATGATTAGCTATCAGTTATTCACCCAAGTAGCGGTCACAACTGTCATTACTTATGTTGGCGAGCTATGGCCTTTGGCCGGCGGGTGGCTCACATCGAGAATGGAGATGATAGTTTTCATCTACGCCTTTTCATGGGTTTTCCTCTTATCATCCGCCATCCCATCATTCATCCTTGGAAAAGAAAAAGGCGTCCTTGCCCAATTCCTCGTTTGCTTGGCAGTGACATTTCTGGCTTTTGTGGTTCAAGACATCCTAGCAACTTACAGTGGTGGTCCAGTTGACCAATTGTTCAATTTGGCAGTGTTGTTCCATAATCCCGTTCTCGCCGTTGGTTACTTGTTGGTCCCATACGCCTTGATGGCCATTCTCGACTTCCGTTCTAGGAAAAAGCGGAAGAAAGAGGAGCAGAAGGAAAAACTGAAAGAAGAGACACCCAACAATCTACAAGAAACCACATAACAAATACCCTAAAGGCACATATCTTGTCCTTCAAGGCCCCCACCCACCGACACATCCACGAAGTCTGAAGACTTATAACCTTCTTTCCTTTGATACGTGAGAACGTACAGATCTTTAACTCACGGTCACGGAGAGGTTGCGCATTGTATGAAATCGTTGAATGCGTTACAAATTTTAGCACATCGGATCCAAAAATCGTGGAAGCCATCTTAGACGAGGTAAAAAAGACCAAGGAAGTTTGTGTGTTAGACTCCACATATGACGACTACTACAACAGGCTTGTTGTCTCTTACGTTGGAGACAGAGACTCAGTTCTTTTGGCAACTTTGAACGCGGCAGGAAAAGCCATTGAGCTCATAGATATGGACAAGCACAAAGGTCAGCATCCACGCATAGGAGCAGTAGATGTCGTACCCTTCATCCCCATTAAGCATACAGACATTGAAGACTGCATTAAACTCGCGAAGAAGTTTGGGAAGACACTGGCAGAAAAGTTCAATGTTCCAGTCTATCTCTATGGAGAAGCCGCCGACCACCCTGAAAGAAGCGATCTAGATTGGATTAGAAAAGGCGAATATGAAGAGCTAGAGCAGATGATGAGGAAGGCTGAACGGAAACCTGACTTCGGTCCATCCTCGCCCCACCCAACGGCCGGCGCAACCATAACAGGCGCCCGCAAGATCATGGTAGGCTTCAACGTTAACCTCGGAACCACAAACATAGGAATAGCCAAGAAGATAGCCAAGGCACTACATGCAAAGAAGGGTGGACTCGCCTTTGTGAAGGCTATGGCTGCTGAGATACCCGAGAGAAAAATGACTCAAATCGGTATGAGCATAACAAACTTCGAGAAGACGCCCCTACATCGCGTTTATGAACTAATCAGAATTGAAGCCGAAAGATATAACGTTCCTATAGTAGGCTCAGAGTTCTGCGGGCTAGCCCCGTTAAAGGCGATCGCAGATGCAGCACAATACTACCTCAAGATAGACAACCTAACCGAAGATAGAGTACTCGAGAT
>CAYGBE010000147.1:0-7294 GCA_964348065.1 uncultured archaeon | reverse complement strand
AATAATATTGAAAAGAGGTTGAGCTTAAGACAACACAAAAAGCCGGCTCTGCCCCCTATTATTGTTTTGACAATTGCCTCAACAAGTATAGGTAAAGATATTGACAAGCTGGGGCCGGTAGAGACTTGGATTACCTATCAAGAGCAATTACAAGCCGGGGAAAAAGCCAATGTCGAATATCTGAAAGACAATCCTGGTAGGCTCCCAAAAATTATTACAATCGAATTGGATTATGAAAAGGAGCGTCGGGCAAGGGCAACGAAAAGCAACCAAAAACCACTAAAAGCCGAAAAATAGGGCGATGATATGAGCAAAGTAAAACTGACAGACCGACAGCTTAAAGCTATACCGCATATAGTAAGCAGCCCCACATATACCGAAGGCTGTAAAAAGGCCAAAATAAACAAGACGACATTTTACAAATGGCTCAAAGAGCCGGAGTTCAAGGCTGAGCTTGACCGACAACGGGATGAGATAGTATCTGAAGCCTTCGGGATATTATCGCAAAGTTTGACCACAGCAATCGAGAATCTTGTCAAGCTATTAGGCCACAAAGATGATAGGCTCAAGCGGATGGCCTGCAAGGACGTAATCGAATATATAATCAAGCACAAGGAAAATGAGGACTTGGATAAGCGATTGACAGCTATAGAGCAACGACTTTCGGAGCAGAAATAAACACCTTTGGTTGTTAGATACCGCTCAAGACGAGTTAGCCGTTTGAATGGCCTGTGGGGGTTTTGAATTGAAAGCTGGTGGGGGTACTCTGTGAGATTCTGCCACCACAATTCAGGATGCTCTAATTATGGTGGTGTTCGATATTGGTTTGTTTGCCCTCTCAGCAAAAAAGGTGTTTATTGTGGACGTAGGACAGGAACGCTTTACATTGCATCTGGTGGAAACTACTTCGGATGTAGGCGTTGCTATAATCTGACTTATCAGAGCCGGAATGAGCCGCGATTTGCAAGACCAGGTGGTATGTTTTACCCTCTGAAACTCGATGGGCAGGTAGAAAAGCTCAATGACAAGATAAAGCGTTGGAGCTACAAGGGCAAGCCGACAAGGAAAGTTAGAAAGCTACGTGCTCTTGAACAAAGAATGGAGCAGGCTTTTGTTGTCAGTAATATGCTTCTTAAGCGACAAGGGATAGGGGGAAGCAAATAAACATAGCCTGGCAAAATACAGACCATATATCGTGATTATAAACCCTTTGTTAGCGAGGTCAAATGTTCTGATACAACTCAGGACGAGTTCATAGCCTGAATGGTCTTTGAGGAGCCTTATACACAATCCACATCAAGAATGGATACCCACTCAAATCCGGAGATTTCCCTTGACCGGAAGGTGAATAATTTGGTATAAACAAAAATAGTTAAGCTTGTGTCTGCGCAGTTGGGCATCTTTGGGTCTGAGCTAACCCAGCAAGCACAATTCTCTCGGTTTTCCGAATAGAGGAGGAGTTATTATGTATAATACGAATCTCAGAATCCGAAGGAAGGATTTGTGCTTCGTAGTGAAGATTTTTTGCATCTCAATGAACAACCAATATCTATATTTTGAAGGAGAACTACTATGTGTAGAAAATTAATCTTGTTAGCTTCCTTCCTCTTGGTTTTTGGGCTGTCCGGAACAGTTGCGCAGGGGCAGGAAAATCAAATCATAAACGGCGAGTTTGACGATGGTTTCGAGCCGTGGGGTATATACACCTACCAAAATACTACGGAAGGTTTCACTGTGGAAGTAGTAGAAACTGCCGGTATATCCGGAAGAAACGCCGCAATGTTCGATATTACCAACTCTCCCGCACTTGCCAGTATAGGAATTGCCCAGTCGGGTCTGCTTATTGAGTCGGGAGTAACATATCCCATCGGCTTTACGGCCAAAGCGGAGCAGGACAGGGGACTGGTGGTATTACTTCAGGCGAACATTAATAACGCTTCCTGGCCAACCTATCTGACTGAGATAGTGGAACTAACAACTACACCACAAAATTATGTCATTGAGTATACGCATAGTGGCGAGACTATAGGTGATGAAGATGGCGAGTCACTGAATCTTTATCTTATGATTAAAGGACCCTGGTGGCACCCGCCCGGTGAGAATTTAAATGGAAAAGTCTGGATCGACCGGGTGTTTTTTGGCGATGAGCCGCCACGGCAGCTCGTTGAGATTGCCACCAATCCAAAACCGTCTGACGGTGCCATCAACAAGGACACCTGGGCCAACCTTAGCTGGCAGCCGGGGGATTTTGCAGTTTCGCACGATGTATATTTCGGCGACGACTTTGATGATGTGAATGCTGGCGACCAGAGCGCTTTTCAGGGTAATCAAACCGCAACGTATTTTGTTGCCGGCTTTCCCGGTTTTGCTTATCCGGATGGACTTGTCCCGGGAACAACATACTTTTGGCGGATTGATGAGGTCAACGACGCCGAGCCGAACAGTCCGTGGATAGGTGATGTCTTGAGCTTTACGGTTCCCCCCAGGATTGCCTATAATCCCGATCCAGCTGATGGCGTCAAATTCGTAGACCCGAATGTAAAGCTCAGCTGGACGGGAGGTTTCGGCGCGAAACTTCACACCGTGTACTTCGGTGACAATTTTGACGATGTGAACAATGCCGCCGGAGGACTTATGGATGCATTGACAACCTATACGCCCGGCATGCTCGAACTGGAAAAGACCTACTATTGGCGGGTCGATGAGTTCGATGGAGCCGCCACTCTTAGAGGTGACATATGGAGCTTCACCATCAGAAAAGCCGGCGGCGGCCTCAAGGCGGAGTACTTCAATAACAGGAGCCTCAGTGGCGAGCCGGTGTTAATTCGCACCGATCCTGAGATTGACTTTTACTGGGGTAATGCTGACGTACGCGGAGAGAACTCTCCCGATACGAGTATCAATGTGAACAACTTTTCGGCTCGCTGGAGCGGTGAGCTCGAGGCGGACTTGACGGACACTTATATACTCCAAATCTCCGCCAATAACGGCTTCAGGCTCTGGTTGGATGAGCGTCCCATTATCGATTTTTGGGACAACGGCACGACAAGCAGCCGCCAGAGTGAACCTATTGAACTTATTGGGGGTGAAACCTACTCCATTCGGATGGAGTATTTCGAAGGTGAAGATACGGCTTTAGCCCAGTTGTTCTGGGAGAACAGCAGACGTGAAATGCAGATCATTCCACAAGCTGCATTATCCCTGCCCCTAAAAGCAAACCGCGCGAATCCCGATAATGGAGCTGTGAATGTAAAACAGATACACATTCTTAGCTGGTCGCCAGGAGACAATACCGCTTCGCATCAGGTCTATTTCGGCACAGATGAAGAGGCGGTTCGTAACGCTAATACAAGTTCACTCGAATACAAAGGCACCAGCGACCTCGGTGCTGTGACCTTTGACCCCGGCAAGCTTGAGTGGAACAGCACCTACTATTGGCGTGTTGACGAGGTCAATAACACCCATCCCAACAGCCCGTGGAAGGGCCTTGTCTGGAGCTTTACGACGGCCAACTTCCTCATTGTGGATGACTTTGAGAGCTACAATGACCTTGACCCCACTGACCCCGAGAGCAACCGGATATTTAATGCGTGGATAGATGGATACGAAGACCCGACAAACGGTTCTTTAGTTGGCTATGAGACTCCTCCTTTTGCCGAACAAACTATCGTTCACGGTGGCAACCAGTCGATGCCGGTATTCTACGACAATAGTGTTGGGTACTCTGAAGCAGCTTTGACTTTGACTTATCCGCGTGACTGGACAGAAAATGGTGTCAACAGATTGACGATTTGGTTCAGAGGTATTTCGGCTAACGCTGCTGAGACGTTATATGTTGCTCTCAATGGCAATGCTGTGGTTTCTCATTATAATCTTGATGCAGCACAGATAGATGAGTGGACCCGATGGAATATTGACCTGCAAGCATTTGCAGACCAAGGCGTAGACCTGACTAGTGTCAATACGATTTCCCTTGGTTTAGGTGATAAGAACAACCCGCAGCCTGGCGGTGCTGGTACAATGTATTTTGATGATGTCCGGCTGTACGGCACCGAGGATTGGCCCCATTACCTGGGTCCCAATTTCGACCTCCAGTCTCCACTCAAAGAGTTTACCGCGGAATCGGGGATCAAGGTATGGGACACGAAGGTTGAGACAGGCATGTGTTCAGTCACAGTCGCCGACGGTCTCCTCTACACCATGGGCAACAATGGGATTGAGCAGGACACAGATAAGGCAAGTGACTTTGTCTACTGCTTCAACGCCCAGAGCGGCAAAGAGATGTGGACCTTCGACTACTCGTGCCATCTCGAACCACGCCAGCATCCTGGCGGTCCCAGTTCCACCCCGACCATTCACGAAGGCAAGGTCTACACGCTCAGCAAGTTTGGCCACATCTTCTGTCTTGAAGCCAAAAGTGGCGAGAAACTCTGGGAGGTGTCGGCAGACCAATATAGACCAAAACAATCCTGGTGGGGTTTTGCGGGTTCGCCCACGGTCGTTGGTGATGTCGTCATTTATAATATAGGTGACAGAGGACTGGCTTTGAACAAGGATACGGGCCAGCTTGTCTGGAAGAGCGAACAGAACGTTGTCGCGTACGCCACACCCAAGCCACTACCTGTTGGTATTTTCGATCGTTCGGTAGTAGCCTTGTTCACAAACCGGGATTTCCTTGTCCTTGATCCGGCGACCGGTCAGTCCGTGGCGACCTACACAAAGACATGGCAGGAGAAGTCGAATTGCAATGCTATAACTCCTTACATCCACAAGGATCGAATCTACCTTGTTCACAGCGCACACGGCATGAGCTGCCTGTCGCTGGATGGCGATAAGTTAAAGCAGGATTGGCTGTCGGAGGACGTAAAATACCCAAATGAGTGGTACTCCTTCAACACCCACGTGATTTACAGGGACAACATCTACTTCCTGACCAAGAACCGGACGGGATTGAACTGCGTCGATGCCATGACGGGCCAACGCAAATGGTTCGATGAGAAATACGATTTCGGGAATTTACTCCGTGTCGGCGACAAGATGATCATGCTCAGCGAGAAGGGCGAGTTGATCTGGGGTGAGTTGGGCGAAGCGGCTTTCAGAGAAACCCACCGACAGAAGATTCTGAACGGCCTTTGCTGGGCAAAGCCCGTTCTGCTCGGGGATCTCCTTTATGCGCGCAATGCAGAGGGAACCGTCGTCTGCTTTAAACTCGAGTAGATTTGGCATGGCAGGACAGTGGATGCCATTGTTGGGGTGATGTGGATGGTAAGGGCTCCGTGTTTGCGACTACGTAGGATGGGTCTGCCTGGATGTTGCGAAGAAATAGCAAGGGCGAGAAGAAAGGCAAGACTCGGAATTTGTTAGGTAACATCGATATTGTCAATTTCCCTTGATGGAAAATATTGGTATACAAGGTATATTGATATAGCCGAACGTCAGGAGCAGACGCGGCGTTATTATTTGGAGGCGAGTTAGCGGCTGAGGCATAAGGCCCATTTTCGTAGAGCAATATCAAGGCCGTAGGTTAGACCAACTCAGGATTCTCTGTAGGACGGCTGTAAGAGGTGTTTTAGCGTTCTACAAAGGCCAAACTAAAACCGAATGGTAAGGGGGAATGAAGAACAGGGACGTTTTGCGTTTTGGCACAATTATTATAGACCTTCTTCGAGCGAGGTCAAGAGCGTTTTGCAAAAATACGCCCCCCTATGATGCACCTCAAGACGAGTTCGCCGCTTAAATGGCCTGTGAGGCGCTTTAGATTGAAAGCTGATGGCTGGTATGTGAGATTACCACTAAAAGTTCTATTAGTGTGAACGCCCTTTTTTGCTTTATCAGGATATTCGTCGCTTATCTTCTGACTGTTTTATTTTTCGTAATTCTGTATTAATTATAAGTCTGGCAAAACAGCGTTTCTTTGCTTGCTTTAGTGCAACAGTGGTTCTTATCAATAGTCCTTAAATTTTGCCAACCAGCCGGTCCCATGGTTCCCCCAATCGGCTGGCGTGACACCGCCAGCTGTAGTCCAGGCCCCGGCTGTGTTGTATCGACGGCTCCACTTAAGCGTAAACAACTCCTTGAGCCCCACCCTTCTGACAGTATAGTCCACAAAAGCGCCGTTTATAAATCCATCGTGGCGGTTGATGCAGAAGCGCTGCATTGAATCTTCATCGCCATTCAATCTCTCGCCGTCATAATGGGGGGGTGTATCCATATGGTCCGGCCAGCCGCACCAGAACCAGCAATCCAGAAACATCGGTATATTAGAGCCGCCCTTGACGTTAGGACTCTTCCAGAAGAACTCAGCCGGCTTTCCATAGAGGGTCGGCTGGCCACACACGTAGACCCAGCCGTTTATCCCATAGCTGCCGTACGTACCGGCTGGCCCGTACTCGCCGGCCGGCCGCGAGCCGGTCACAGCCAACCTGCCCCAGGACGTAAACTTGTCCCCGCCCACCATCATGTCGCTGCCCGAAGCTCCTGCTGGATTTTTGATTTTTTTCGCCATCGGGCAGACGCGTATCTTGGGGTCCCGATAGTAGTAGTCGTACAGGACGTTTATCCAACGTCCTGAACCGGACATGCGTGTGGGAAAGAAGCCGTTGTTGTCGTCGGTGTACATTGCAAAGATAGTGGCCCATTCTTTGAGGTGAGCCTGGCAAATAACCGTTTTTGCCTGTTTCTTTACCCGCTGCAGAGCCGGCATCAATATTGCCATCAACAATGCGATAATGGCAATCACCACTAAAAGTTCTATCAAAGTAAAACCGTCTTGCTTGCGCATGACCTTTTGCCGTTCTTTTTCAAAAAGATACAATGAGTTTCGCTGGTATGTTTATCTCTCATAATTATAACATACTCCTACTTATTAATGCAAGCCAACAAATAAAAAAGCCCCTGCGGTGCGGAGGGAAAGGAAGAAGCGAGACGAACCGCAGGGGTATGATGACGACATTTTTACAACACCTGTTAGTGTTTTTAGAACGTCTCGCTAAACTACATTTGTTATTATACATCGAGAGTCCATTCAATCAAGGAAAATTATTGCTATTTTGACAAAAATCCTATAGAATTACGGATATGGAAAAGGGTGAAAATAAGCACAAAGCTGAAACCATTCAGGTGATTGCACAACATTTTATGAGGGGATTTAGGATTGCCGGATTAGCTGCCATATTATCTCTCGTTTTAGCTGGCAAGGTTCACGCAACATATCTTCATTCAGATGGCGCAGGGGATTACCTTGATAGAGGTTGGTACTATCTCTTGGATTATGGGCAGTATTCCTACCTTGATA
>CAYGBE010000146.1:0-10907 GCA_964348065.1 uncultured archaeon | reverse complement strand
CTTTGATATCAGCAGAAAGCAATTTAGTTAATTTTTGGAGTTATGGGTTAGAATCAGTATTGATTTGCGGTAGAAATCTTGACTTTTTGGGATGAGGAGAAAATCAAAAATACAGTTAGAAGTATTGATTTTGAGATAGGTATTAAAACCATTCCATAGAAAACGGATCGCCTGCCGTCCACCTCACTTCAGCCCTGTCTTGCGCAAGGCGCCAAAAATCCGCTCACAATCCCCTTTCCCCTTGTATATGCACCTCTTTGCTAATTTCTCGAGAGAAAACTTGTGATTTATCCCAAGGATTTCCGGGGTTTCAGCCCGAGCTTCCTCCTCCCGTCCTGACAAGCCATAAACCGCAGTCATCATGATATGGGCCATAAAAGAATCGGGCTCCTGGAGAATCGCTTTTTTACACCATGTTATTGCCTCCTCGTATTGTCCCGTCCAACCGTAGGACAATCCTATACTATATTAGTACGTATTCGGTGGGATAGGATTCAGACGTATCGCTTTCTTATATTCCGGAATGGATTCCTCCCACCTGCCATCAAAAACAAGTATCTTACTCTGTATAACTCTGTATATAATGGGCTTTAGCTGAATTGGGATTAGGGATAGCCTCGATCCCAAGACCTATTAGCAACCCCCGTTATTGATCCACATTGAAAATATCCGGAAAGAAAAGGTAAGAGGGACAGCTCTATCGATATGTCATGCCACCGCTTTTCCAGCCCTCCCTATTGCAGATAAGATCCAGTACAGGCCTGCTGTCCCTTCCACAAAAGCCCCTACGGAGAGATGTTCATCGGGGCCGTGCTGGTTGTTATCGGGTTGGGCGACCGGAAACCAGATCGTCGGCAGCCTGAGGATATCCTGGAAGAAGTTATTGCCAAGACTCCCGCCGAGGTTGGGCAAAAGGCATGCCTCCTGCCGGTGAAAATCCCCGAGGGAGTCCAGGACCACCCGAACCCAGGGATTATCCGGATCCGTTCTGGAGGGCTCATAACAACACTTCCACTCCACTCCCACCTCCTGATACCCTGCCTTATCGAGCTCCTTGCGAATCATGTCAGGCACCCTCCCCCAATCTTGATCTGGAACGGTCCGACACTCGATGTAGGCTATTGCCTCCCCAGGAATGATATTGCGACGGCCGCTGTCCGCTCTGCCCGAGGAGAGGCCGCTGATATTCAGAGTTGGTAGGGCGAAGAGGCGCTCGTTCAATGTGAAAGACGGGTCACCGGCAAAACGTTTCAGATGGAGGCGAGTACGGAAGTACTCCTCCGGGTTTGGAACGGAGGCGAGAGTGGACCGGACGGTCTCGGGCACCTCAATTGAATAGAAGCCCGGGAGAGTACAATTTCCATCGGAATCGAATAGGGCGGAGAGGGCTTTTACGAGGCGAGCCGCGGGATTCGGTACGACGCCTCCGAAGTTTCCGCTGTGAAGGTCGCGACCGACACCGGGAGATGTCAGGGTGATGCGGAGGTCCCCCCGAAAGCCCAAATATATGGTCGGCCGCCCGGAGAGGTGCCTGAAACCATCGGTCCCGAGGAGCAAGTCAGCCGCAAGGAGATCCCGATGCGTCTCGAGGCAGGTCCCCAAGTCGGGAGACCCGGTTTCCTCCTGAGTTTCAATAAGCATAGTGACGTTAACCGGAAGGTCTGGAAGAAGGAGACGGAGCGCAGTAAGTACCGCCAAGGTCTGGCCCTTATTATCCGCGGTACCCCGGCCTTGCCACGCGGGCTGATCGCTGTGGTCTTTGCACTCCACTAAGGTCCACGGATCTGAGGACCAATTCTGTCCCTCAACCGGATAGACATCGGCGTGACCATAGAGTAATACCGTTGGGCGGTGCGAGCGGTGCTGGCTCCTTGCAATCAGAAAGGCGCCGGACCCGTGATAAGTACGTTTTACGGCAAGACCTATGGCACTCATATGGGCCTCGAGCCAATCGAGGGCACGATCCACGTCGGCTCCCAGCTGACCCGATATTGAAGGAAAGGAGATGTATTCCGCCAATTGATTCCTCAAATCGGGAAGAATGTCGAACGCCTTTTTCCGCACCTGAGCCGGGTTAGCGAAATGAGAATTATTCATGGATGTCTCCTCTTTTCTCTCATTCGTGATTTTCCTTTACACCGCTTTGAGGAATATGGTGGTTTTGGTGCAGGCTGTGTCCTCCTTTATCAGTGTGGAGTTGGGTAAGAAGCTAAAGTTCAACTTGCTCCTAAAGAAGATCTACGAGAAGGCGAAGAGGTTCTTTGAGATACCGGATTTTCGCCAATATGCCATTGCTGATGGGATTTATCGGGTTCTTTTTGCCTCAAAAACCGGAATAATCCCCAATCCACAAGGAAAGAGGCTGAGGGACAACTATCGCTACCCTTTGCCGTTCGCGTTCCTTAGAATTTTGGGGAAAGTCCTCGTTGTTAAAGGTTTCTTTTCTCTTTAGCCAGTTTTATAATACGATTTGCGTCCTCTTCCAGAAGAAATCCGTCTGCCATCAACTTCTGGACCGCTTCCCCAAGAACTCGCAGGTACTCTTCTTCTGTTGGATACCGTTCCTCCAGAGAAAGCCTGGGGTCGTTTGTGAGTTCCCGCTCTTCTCGGGTCTCTGGAAATGGTATATAGCTGCCATGGACGGCGGAAAGAGCCCCAGTGCCAAATCCTCTTATCCTTGTATTCCAACCCGTATGAGTCCCACGAGGAGCTTGAACGACAGGCATCCGAATCCCCGGCACCTCGTTGCCGTTTCGGTCCACCTTGGGGATCAACACGGTGTATTCCCCTTTTCCGAGGAGTTCTCTGGTTGGCAGAACCGTATTGTAGTAGCATTCTCGCGCTTCGGGTTCCCAGTCATAAAGAGGCAGTCGATTAGGCTCTCTCGGCACGGTCACCCCAGGAATAGGAGGGAATTCTTCCCGCCATTCGTCAATGTCCACCAAAGTCCCATCAGTCCTAGAAGGGATGCGACTGGGTGGAGGGGGTGTGCCATCTGTCGCCCAACGATCAAGATGATCGAGGAGCACCCTGAACAAAGGAGATGTGGCCACAATGTCGTTGAGACGCTGAGAGCTTCCCCGTATATCCCTCTCTACAAGTGGGTCAGCAAAGTGCTGTGAACTAGCCCAGAGATAGACACGGACGTTATCTGGCTGTGGTAGATCGTGGCCTTTGGTATCTGTGTGCACCAAAGAACCACGCCGTGACCAGTACTCACTAGATGTCTGGGTATGGATGACAAGGGGGTCTGTTTTTGGCCGCTTCAAGATGGCGTCTACCTTTCCTGTTAGATGATCTGTCGACTGTGTATACGAGAACGGGAATTGGTCGCAATGGTAAAAACTGTCCTCATGCTCGAACCCGCCCATACGCAGGGGTTGTGCAAATCGATGGTTTAGCCACATCCGGCCCGCCCCGGCCACATGAGAAAATGCACCATCAAATATGCGTCGTCCCTTAGAATCACAATTGAACCCCCTATAGATATATTCCCGAATAAGCCTGCCCGTCTGAGAACGTCCCCAGCAGTAGGCCTTCTCCATCCCGACGGTCCCATGGCGCAGCGGATTAGGCGTTCCTTCGCTGTCACTGGAGTCCCACCTCAAGAAAGAAACCAATTCCCTTGCGACCACATACCCTAACCCTAGCACCAACGGTTTTTTTGCCATATAGAGAAGTTCGTATATCCATCCACACATAAACCCTGCAGGTAGGTAGACGTGGCTATCTGAAGGAACTACTGCCCACTCTTTTGAGGCGAAGGGGAACCCCATCTCCTGTTCCAGACGCGCAAATTTCCACTCATCCGGAAAAATCGGAATTCTTTTTCCCATCGCGTATTGGCGTCGAGTAAAGGTTGCTTTGTCAGTATCTTTGCTAACCGCAGGATAGCTACGAGCCGAAACATATCCGCTAAGGGGGAACGAATATACACCTGGCTGATCAGTAATAAACTCGCTCCTCACGAGACCAGTTATAGGCTTCCCCTCATCGCTTGCAAATGGGACATCTAGAGTCATCCGATTCTCCCCTGGCAAAACGTCACCCTCCCAGCCAAACCATACAACAGTGTACCCGCGGCGCATGAGGAAACCGTTGCCGGCATCGACGACCGTCTTCGGGTCATTAGTATGGGGGGCATCATTGAAGAATTGTAAGGCGCGTTTGTTCCCCCGGTTCACGAATTCAACAAACAAACGTCTACTGCCCCTGCTCAAGTCCAGGGGTTTGAGTATGCACAAATCTGACGTAAACTCCACTAACCCCTCACCATTCTTTGGAGCTTTATCCAGATCTACTATTCCTTGGTGCTCCGGTGCATTGGGATCCACAGCAAATTGAATTCGTCCCACGATACGTTCGTACTCTCCACTATTACCAAAAGACTGCCCCTCGCCATAGGACTCTCGCTTCTGTACGTATAACTTTTTCATTCTCGCCTCCCAAATTCCTTATCAAAGGGTACCTATTCCGATATCTGATTCTGGAACCGCATTATAAGTTCAGACGGATCTTTACTCGTAAGAGTGAGAAAATGACCGTATATTATAGAATAAGATCCCCAGGCCAAGCATTTCCTTGTTAGCACATTTCCCCAGAAACCTTCTCGCCATGAAAACACAAGGTAGACTTGTCACTCACTCCAAATGTTCAGCTTTTGACAAGTTTCTCATGGCAGAGTCGCCTTTTCTTGGTTCCTTTTTTATATGAACCAAAGCCACATTCATGCATGGCATTCTGGTTGCCTTCAGCTATGTTTCACCGGCTAAAATCTTCGTAGCTGTCTCACCCTCCAACACCGGGCCCAATGGTCAGAAGTAAATTTTTCCCATGCCGGGGGAGGTTCCATACGACATTGGTCCACAACATAAGGACAGCGCGGATGGAAAGTGCAGCCGGGCGGCGGGTCAATGGGGTTGGGATATGCGATGCCGAGGTGGGTCTCCGGCAGGCCCAACCTCGGCTCCGGCGTCAAGATCGAGTTCAGCAAGGCCTCGGTGTAAGGATGGCGAGGGTGTTGGAAGAGATCTTCGGTTGCCGCCTCCTCAACGATTCGGCCCAAATACATGACCGCCACCCGAGATGCCAGATGCTCGACCACGGCCAGATCGTGGGTGATCAGGATATAAGTCAGGCCAAACTCTTTCCTTAGGTCCATGATCAAATTGAGGATCTGAGCCTGAACCGAAACGTCCAGAGACGAGGTCGGCTCGTCACAGATCACGACGTCCGGACGCATGATCAGGGCACGGGCAATGGCGACCCTTTGCCGCTGACCCCCGGAGAGCTGGTTGGGAAAGTTGTGTTTGAGCCGACGCGGCAATCCAACTACATCCATCATCTCCTCAACCTGTCGGTTCCAGTGTTTTGAGTCGCCAATCTTGTGAACCCGCAGCGGCAGAGAGATGATGGAGGCCACCGATTTGCGCGGGTTGAGTGAGGAGTACGGATCCTGGAAGATCGGCTGAATCCGCCTGGCCACCTGTCGGCGGCCGATCCTGGATACGGACTGTCCGTCGAGCCAAACCTGCCCCGAAGTCGCCGGTTCCAACCCCAGAAGGATTCGGGCCATGGTGCTCTTGCCGCATCCGGATTCACCAACCAGCCCCAGCACGCCCCCTTTCTCAACTCTTATGCTCACGCCATTGACCGCTCTCAAGGAACCTTTTCCCCTAAACGCACCGGCACTTACCGTATAGATTTTGACCACATCCTGGGTTTCTATGATCAACTCAGTCATGCTAATTGGCTCCGGGTTGCGTTTTGGACGCAGACCTCCAAACTGAGCAGGCAACGGTAGGCCCGCTCCGTTGAGATCTCACGAAGCTCGACGCTCCAATCGTTACAATCGGTAAAGGCATATTGGCACCGATTGCGAAAGATGCAGCCCGTGACTTCGCCAATTGGCGTGGGGACCAGACCCGGAATGGATCCAAGGTGTGTGCCCCGTTGGGTCCGGCCGGGAACGGGAATACAGGCCAGAAGCCCCTGGGTGTAGGGATGTAAGGGGTTTTCAAACAGCTCGGTCACCTCGCCGGTCTCGACCACCTGGCCGCAATACATCACTGCCACGCGATGAGCCACTCGGGCGACGATGCCGAGGTCGTGGGTAATGAGAATCATTGCCATCTCAAACTCCCGCTGTAAAGAAGCCAGCAGAGAAAGGATCTGTGCCTGAATGGTTACGTCCAGGGCCGTGGTCGGCTCATCGGCAATGATCAAGCTTGGCCCGCATATCAAGGCCATGGCGATCATTATGCGCTGGCGCAGCCCTCCGGATAGCTCATGAGGGTACTGCTTCAGCCGGCTGGGCGCGGCGGTGATGCCGACCTTATCAAGCAAAAACACCGCTCTTTCTCTGGCTTCTCGGTGGGACACCTTTCTATGCCTCAGAAAGGCCTCCAACAGTTGATTGCCGATGGTGTAACACGGATTGAGCGAGGTCATGGGTTCCTGGAAGATCATGGACATTTCCTGGCCCCGGACGTCGGCCATCTGCCGCTCGCTGGCTGTGGATAAATCGTTGCCTTCGAAGTATAACGTGGCGGCGTGCCTTAGAGCCCTCTGGGGCAGGAGGTCCATGATCGCCAGGGCGGTCAATGATTTGCCGCAGCCTGACTCGCCCACCAGACAGTAGGTCTGGCCACGCTGGACCGAGAAGCTCACGTCCTGGACCGGGTGCAGCATTCCGGCTGCCAGGGGGATATCAACATGCAATCCTTTGACTTCCAGAACCGGTGTCATCCGCGACTCTCGGGGGCTGTGATGTCTCGGATGCCGTCACCGAGGAGGTTTATGGACAGTACCAGCATAAAAAGGGTCACGCCAGGAATGGTGATGAGCCAGGGACTGAAGAGCATGTACTCCCTGGCCTCTGAGACCATGAGGCCCCGGGAAGGCAACGGCGGTTGCACCCCCATTCCAAGGAAGGAGAGGGCTGCCTCCAGAAGGATGGCCCGGGCCATCTCCAGGGTGGCCACGACGATCAAGTTATTCAGTATATTGGGCAGGATCTCGGTCAACAGGATCCGCGGGGTGGAACAACCGGTCGCCTTGGCGGCGTTGATGTAATCGACCGAACGGATCTGCTGCGTGGACGAGCGCATGACAACGGCGAAGCGGTCCCAAATGAGGAACCCGAGGACGAAAATAACCACCTGAAAGGATCCGCCGATAAGGACCACCACGGCCATGGCCACAAGAACCACTGGCATGGCCAACCGAACGGTGATCATAAAGCTGATGACCATATCCACTTTGCCGCCGAAGTAGCCAGCGGCTATGCCAATGGTGGAGCCGATAATCCCGGACATGAGCATGGCGGCTATGCCGATCAGCAGCGAGATGCGAGCGCCGTATATCAAGCGGGAGAGATAGTCCCGGCCCATGCTGTCAGTCCCCAGGGGATGGGTCCAGGCGCCGTCGGCGTGCCAGATGGGGTTGATCAGCCGGCGAGAGAGCTGCTGATCATAGGGATCGTGGGGGGACAAAACCGGGGCCAGCAAGGCCATGGTCAGGATCAGAACGAGGACGATTGCGCCGAACATGAACCCCCGGTGGCCGAAAATGCGCTGCCTGAGGATGGCCCAAGGAGTGGGCTCCAGAACTTCCTCCAACTCACTTATAGTTCTTGTCCTGTCTAATATCGATTCACTGGCTTCCATGGTCACGTAACCCTGATCCTAGGATCCAGAAAGGCGTTCAGGATATCGGAAAAGAAGGTCAGTACAACATAGAACGAGGACAAAAGCAGAACAATGGACTGCACAACCGGCAAGTCTGATCGATTGATGGACTCCCAGGCAAGATAACCGACGCCTTGGAGAGCGAAGACGGTCTCGATGACTATGGACCCACCAAGCATGAAGCCGAATTGGACCGCGGCCAAAGCAACCACCGGGATGATGGCGTTGCGCAGGGCGTGTTTGAACAGGACGCTGCCTGCCCGGAGGCCCTTAGCTCGGGCCGTCCTGATATAGTCAGACGCCAAGACCTCCAGCATGCCGGCCCGGGTCAGACGCATGAAGGCCGGAGTGGCGTAATAGCCCAGGGCGATGGCCGGCATGATGTAGTGACGCCAAGAACCGCTGCCGGAGATGGGTAGCAGACGCAGCATCACCCCCAGGACGATGATCATGATCAGTCCGAACCAAAAGGCTGGCATGGCCTGGCCCATCACCGAGATGGTCAGGGCCATCCGGTCAATCCACGTGTTTGGCCGGATGGCCGCCAGCACTCCCAGAGGGATGGCCAGGACGATGGCAAAAACGAGAGCACAAAAGCCCAGGGTCATGGTCACGCCCATCCGACCGCCGATGATGTCTCTCACCGGTTGGTTGAAGAAGGGGGACTCCCCCAAATCGCCCTGGAGTGCCCGGTGTGCCCAGTCGAGGTACTGGATGATAATCGGACGGTCGAAACCGTACTGCTTTCTGATGAGCTCGATCTCCTCGGCCGAGGCAGCCTCCCCGGCCAAGGCAATGGCCGGGTCGCCGGAGATGCGCAGCAGCATGAAGCTCACAAAGGAGACAGTTAATGCCACCACAAAGGCCAGAGCCAGACGTTTTAAGGTATAGATTAACATGGTTCGATCAAGAGTATACTATGGTTCCGCAATCCGTCAGGGGAAATCTTAGCCGTTGGTCTCTTCGCTGGCGAGTTCTGTGCGTTTTGCCTAAATGTTGGAAATGCGAAACCCGAAACGAACTCGAAATTCGAATTTTCCAATGACAGAAACGTGTCTTAATGACCAGCGCCCTATATTGTTGACTCTTTTGAGTTTCCCATTTCAGTCATTTGGATCTGTTCCGGATTTCGATATCCCGATTTTTGATGCCCCCTCAGGTTCTATTGCAGGGATCGACCGGTGCGCCCCTCGGAAGAGGTCGCACCGGTCCAAACCCGTCTACTTCCACTTGCTCAGGAAGTACCGTGGAACTTCATCCGGATAGGCTTTGTAATCCAAATCCTTGGAACAGGCAGTGTTGGACACCCAAGTGAACATGGGGAAGGCATAAAGCTTCTCTGAGATCCGCCTGTGAGCTTTCTTATAGGCCGCTTTGCGCACTTCCGGATCGATGGAGGTGTCACCTTTTTCCAGCAAGTCGCGAAGTTGGGGATCCCGCGCGCAGTCGAACGCTGAGAATTTGAAATAGTTGCCCGTGATCGCAGAGACGTCGTTGACCGAATAGGAGCCCCAGGTAAAGAAGGCCAGAGGGGCCTTGTTGGCCATCCACACCTCGTTCATGGCCGCCGCCTTCGTGTAAACCAGCTTGGGCTTGAGTCCAATGGCGTGAAGGTAGCCGATCGCGGCCTCGGCATAGGGCCGTTCTCGATAGGCATGGAAGTTGAACTCAAAGCCTTTGGGATAGCCTGCCTCGGCCAGAAGCTTCTTGGCCTTTTCTGGATCGTACTCGTATTTCACCACCCCCTCCTCGGTGCAACCGAACTGCGTCGGATAGCATACGGAGTGAACGACACGGGAGCTTCCGCCCACCAGGTTCTTTACCATGGCCTGCCGGTCAATCGCATGGGCAAAGGCCTGGCGGACCTTAATATCCTTGAATGGTGTGTCGGCAACGGAATTGAAATAAAGAAAGCCGACGCGCATGGTTTCAGCAAAATCGACGTTCAAATTTGGCATCTTGGCCAGCTTTTCCGCCTGATCCTTGGGCACGTGCCAGATCCAGTCAAGACCGCCCGTCATCAGCTCGGCCACCTTGGTCGCCACTTCCGGAATCGTCCGTTGGCTGATTTTGGCGATGGCGGGCTTGCCCTTGGGGCTGCCATCGAAGTAATCATCGTTCTTGACCATGGTGATCGCTTTACCCGGCACGACCTCGACCACTTTATACGGGCCAGTGCCGATGGGTTTGACGGCAAAGGCTTTGGAGCCGACCTTGGTGTAGTAATCTTTGGGATAGATTGGGGTTGGACCGGCCAGATACTCGAAGGCGGCCG
Organism: uncultured archaeon; assembly: GCA_964348065.1. Lineage (GTDB taxonomy): Archaea > Aenigmatarchaeota > Aenigmatarchaeia > Aenigmatarchaeales > Aenigmatarchaeaceae > CS1-C013. Next base: position 944 of record CAYGBE010000146.1, on the reverse strand, counting down.
GGAAGGGCTTGTGGAGATTGATGCGGACCTTGTAAGGTCCAAGCTTGTCAACGTTTTTTATCCAGTTGACGTTTCGCGGTGCAAGGGCCTTAGTGTCCGGATTACTGAAATGATTGAGTGTGTAAACCACGTCATCGGCGTCGAACTTTTCGCCATTGTGAAACGTGATCCCTTCGCGAAGCTCAGCCTCGATGGTAAGCTCATCCACCCATTTAAAGGACTTGGCAAGCAGTGGTTTGTAGTCCCAGGTTTCGGGATCGCGGTAAAGCAAGGAATCAAATATGTGTCGGCTCACGATGATCCCCTCCCTGAGATTTTGGAAGTAATAATCAAGGGTTGGTAATTCTTTCTCCCAGGCAATGTTGAGCGTGTTATCTTTTTTGCCAGCCGTTGCCGGAGATGCGAGCAAGCCTATCGCGGCCAGTGTAATCAAGGCCGCAACCAGAGTTTTAATAGTCCGTCCTGCCATTGTTGAACCCCCCTTCCTATTGTCATTGTATTTTTGATACATTCTGTTCGAACACCTCCTTTCGCTCAATTTGGTCTTCATTGTCCACCGCTCTCAGTGGGCCCCATAGGCATCACCGATGATAATATTGTCCAGGCACAAAAGTCAAGCAAAAAGATTACAACAGTGTTAGCAAAGCGATTATGTTCCCACTAATTGCCAAGGTAAAATGTCCCCATTATGGGAGACAAAGTAACTTTGAGCCAGAGGCGGTTAAGGCAGTGGCATCTTCTGAAGATGGTGCTAGAAGGGCGGATAGGTTTGAATTCTGGGGACATAATATTTATCTGGTTCTTCGATTGGGTTTTGGCCCGGGTTTTTGCTTCTGAATCCTACCTTCGATTTCAAGATGAAATCTTGCGTGAGAAGGTAACCGAAAAGTATTGATTTGCGTTTGAATTAGTACAAACACCCCGCATCGAACAATCTTAATTCG
>CAYGBE010000145.1:0-3268 GCA_964348065.1 uncultured archaeon | reverse complement strand
TTAATGAGGTGGAACCGTGGGGATGAAGAAGCGCTCCAGATATTGGAGGGCCAAGTCAGAAAGGTTCGTGTTGGCAAAACAGAAAAGTTCGTTGAGGAGTTTAAGTTTAAGGACCCTCGGGAACTTGCTCTCAAGGCTATGGCCGAGATCCGCAACCAATTAAATTTGCAACACGAAATTTTCAAGATGCTCTATGATCTCCGCGCAGTGGAGGAATTTCAAAGGGAGGTATTGACAGCAATTGGAAATGCTTCACCAGAAATCAGAGACCAGATCATTCGTAATCTCCAAAAAGCAAGAGCTATTGGATCAACTGTTTTCCCAGCTTGAGCTTCAGGGCAGGAATCCAAAAGACCTTTCTTTTGAGGAGATGGCCCTGTTCATTATCTACCGTTGCAAATGCGGGTGGGAAAGAGAACGGCACCAGCTTTTGCTCTCAAACTGCCCCAATTGCGGCGTTGTGATTCCTAAGTTTGAGGAAGCGATCGAACAACCTCCTGGGGGAAAGCAAACCACCTTTTATATTAGAAATCATCGACAACTTTCTACCTGGCGACTCTTACTCGATAAGATCGACGGAAGTTCCCCCATCAGATATTTTCTCTACGGTGGAGCAGTGGGGGGAGGAAAATCTTATCTTATCCGATGGGCCAATATCGGGCTACTCATTAAGTGGTTTGAGCACTTCGGCATTCGTGCACAAACCATGATCGCCTGCGAGGATTATCCAACACTCCAGGACCGGCATATCTCCAAGCTGCCTTACGAGATTCCTCAATGGCTTGGGGAATATAATAAGCAAGAAAAAATCTTAGTTCTCAAGCCTGAATGGGGTGGGGGTTCTATTGCCTTCAGAAACCTCGACGATCCTTCCAAGTATCAGTCAGCCGAATTTGCGGCCATATCCGTCGATGAGCTTACAAAGAATGACTACTCAACTTTTAACTGGCTACGAACTCGTATCCGGTGGCCAGGTTTGGAAGAAGGTCCGTTTCTTGGGGCAACCAACCCTGGGGGGCCTGGCCATGTATGGGTGAAGCAGCTTTGGAAGGATAAAAATTTTCCGCCGGAACTAAGGGCTTATGCTGGACAGTTCCATTTCATTCCCGCAAAGGCTACTGACAACCCTATGCTCCCAGCAAGTTATTGGGCCGATCTTCAATCGTTGCCCGAAGAAATGCGCCGTGCCCTTGTTGAGGGAGACTGGGATTTCTTTATGGGGCAAGCCCTCCCGGAATTGAGGAGAGATATTCATGGTTGGGATGCTAAGGTACCCATACCCGACACCTGGGAGCGGTTCATGGCGATGGATTGGAACTACTCAAGACCCCTTTCCTTGGGCTGGTATGCCATCAATGAAGATGAGTTTATCGTGCGATATCGCGAGTTTTACGGGATGCAGGGCAACAGCCCCGATATTGGTCTAAGGATGACACCTGCTGAAGTGGCTCAAAAAATATTAGAAATCGAGGAAGCTGAAGGAGAGGAAATTAGTTACAGGGTTGCGGGTAACGACATCTTTGCTCCTATGTCCGATGGAGGGCCGCCTATTGCCGAACAGTTTGAGGAAGCAGGTGTATTTTTCGATCCTATCGATCTTAAAGGGCTAGGAATGCCTGATCGAAAGCGAACCCGGATATTTGGGAAGATTCAGCTACACAAGAGGCTGCAGGATGGGTCTTTTAAAATATCCTTGGAAGGATGCCCGAATTTCTGGAGAACAGTTCCTTCATTGGCTTTGGATAAAAACAATCCTGAAGATGTCGATACCAAGCAAGAGGACCATATTTTCGATGAGGTCCGGTACGCTTTGATGTCGAGGCCAATTTTTATTGGAGAACCCGAGAAAGAGATGACGGACCAGGAGAAAATTGACGCTATCGTTAAAGGGAGGATGGATGAAAGTGGAATTGACAGCCTTTTTGTTACTGACGAAGGGCAAGCATTGCTGGATGACTATTAGACAGAAGGGAAAATAGCGATGACTAGGAAAAAGGACAAGGTTGAAAACTTAGTGGCTCAGCCAATCAGAAGTGAGGTTGAAAGCCAACTGGCCAAGATGGTTCGGAAGGCCAAGAAACGGGCAGCCAAGGAAGCTGGGAAATTAGACGAACTCCTTCGATTGGAATACGACAGAGATGGGGGTTTTGTTGAGGCAGAGGTTATCGAGCCGCCGAAGGAAAAAGAGCAATGAGCGATTTGATAGGAGTCGACAGACAAGGAGGCAAGGGTTACCAAGAGGTTCCTTGTGAGGTTTGCGGTGATCCACTTTTTATCACTTATTTGGAGATTCTGTCGGATTTTCGATTTAGGTACAGGCAATCATAAGCCCTATCCGAGATCGCCCAGTACAGGCCAAATATGAAAGCCGTTTTCCAACGCAATCCCCGGAAACCCCCATATTTCCTGGATTTGTCCTGATTTTAGTGTCGTGCTCCGCAGTGGTTTCCGTCGGAAACTAGCGTTACAGCAATTTCCGTATTGATTTCACTCAATCTTGCAGAATCGACCCCAACTGAAGTCGATTTCCAATCACCCGGAAATTTTGCTTGACATTCCTTTTTAGATGTGCAAGCCTAGAAGCAGGACTAGGAAGATGGCTATTTTTGTGCCTAAAAGAAGGCCACCGGATCGGGTGAAGCTAGCCCTAAAAAGCTATCTTCTCTGACTCCCCGTGAAGGTGGCCGTTTTGTTCGAGGAGGGGAGGCCATGAAAAAGGCAAGATGTTGGATTGTTTTGATGTTAGTGGTCTTGGCCTTGGTGAAGTCGCAATCTTTGGTATTTGCCCAATGGGATAGTAAATTTGGCCGTCAAACCCTCCGCGGCCTTCAAGGGGTTTGTGTATTTGTAGAAGATTTAGGCCCTGAAATCGAGCGAAGTGGGCTGACTACAAACCAGATAAGGGCGGACAAGGAGCTAAAACTTCGGATGGCAGGAATTAGGGTTCTATCAAAAGAAGACATCCAAAGCACGCCAGGTGTGCCTCTGTTTTCTGTGGGCATCCAAATTCATAAACACTCATACATACCAGTATACCTCTTCGATATTGACCTTCACCTCTTGCAAGAGGTTTTCCTAGTTCGAGCTCCTAATATTAAGACGCATGCAACTACTTGGTCACTCGAAAGATCTGGTATCAACCCTGAATTGGAAGACATCAGAACCATAACGAAAGACTCAGTGGACCGCTTTATCAACGCCTACCTATCCGTAAACCCGAAATAGAAGCGGGATGCCATTGATTTTAAACATCAACCAAAATTATGGA
>CAYGBE010000144.1:0-2645 GCA_964348065.1 uncultured archaeon | reverse complement strand
TATCTATAAATCATTTACATCTGATCTGAAAATCTTGTTATTAAGAATTCTTATCTGGAGAAACTTGTAATGTTGTTAAATCGAAAAAGATACTTATTCATTGCAGTTTTTGCGGTTTTCACGATTCTTATTTTAAGCATTGTGTCTTTTTCTTCAGAGGCGGAAATAGAAAATAGGTACAACAGCAGAGAAAACCGTTTTACAAATTTAATAACATCCAGTGGAACGCAATATGAAGAAGAAATCATACCAGAGACAAGTCCTTCGATATCAAGTTCTTCTGGTTGTCAAAGTATTGGACCTGGAGATCCGCCCATTGATCCCATCGGTACTGGCGATGCCTTGGTTGCGTATGATTACCTGAGAAATCAAACTGATGTCACAAACCCTGCTTTTGACGAGGTGCAGGTAAATGCAACTAGCACGAAAGATCCCACTGCCTATGAATTGAACTTTTCAAGCCCTAGTGATACATCAAGATTGGTTTATACCGACTTTACTCTCTATAATATAAGATCAATAAATTCTTCTGATCGGATTGTAGAAGATGATCCAGGTAATTTTAATGGTAATGATGTTCGTAATCGCTGGTTTGCACAGGGCTTTAATATTACAGCTTCTACCGATTATGTTTATATTGATGGTGTTACATTCGGACAGTTTTACATTGAAGGTTCAGCTTTTACATTTGAAATACGAAATTCTACAGGAAGTTCACCAGGAGGCGCACCTGGCTCCGTATTATATACTAAGACCCAACCGAGTTTTGACTACTCAAAAACTTACGTCCCTTTTTCGGAACCAATTCTTATTAAAACTAATCGTTATTATTACGTCACAGTTGATATGAGAGGACATACTAAAATGAAGGAAGGCTGGGGGGAAATTATGAATGCTGATGATGGCGGACAAGATGATGGTCCAACGTATTATTGGGGTGGCTTAACCTGGATAGAAGAGACAGATAGAGACCAATCATTGTATTCTGTAAGATATCGAAAGGTACATAACGCAACTTCCTTAGGAATGACGATAAACGGCAATAGTGCGCAAGATGCAACTAACTATTATGGAGCGAAATATATTGATAATACTCTTAATGAATTGCCAGACGGAAATGGTCAGGTAAAATTCGATATCGATTTCTCTATATCCTTGGAAGTGATTATGGACGCAAATTGCACAGTTATATATAGATGGAGCACAACGAAAACAGATGCATCAGTATTCAACGTAACAGGTGGTAACCCAGTAAACTGGAATGTAACGTACAATGCTGCAAAACCGACATCTGGATATGCTACTGGTGTTTCTCAGAGCTGGTATGATTATTTCTTTGGAGTGGACATCCCTCGCACGGATTGGACTGTCACACATGTCTTAGATCCAACCGAGAGTGATGTGATAACTCAATGTGACTATGTAGACGGAGCATATGTCAATGTTACCGCTGATGGCTATAGCGGTGATGGTATATGGAAGTTGCAATTTGAGAGTCCTAATTATGTCAATTTTATTGAAACGCAGAATTATACTGGAAGTGATTTCCAACCAAGTACTAATTTTCTTCGAGGAGAAAAGATACGGGTTGTAGTTAATTTTGAAGATGGAAATAGCAATCCCGTAGACATTAGTGCGAGTTACCCCGCTGAATTAAATATAACCTATTTGCAACCAGAACCAGATGGAGCACTAAAATATCGTAATGAATCCTATCATTCAAAATATGTTATTGATGGAACTGGAAATGTGACTTTTGCTAATCACACTTTTTCTGGTGATATAGGAAAGTATTATGTGCATGTTTATTGGCACAATGGAACAGAAGTTGGTTTTCAGGCTGTGGAAATTGATGTTAGTGGATATACAATAACCGTTAGTACACCAACAGTAAGTTATACGGGAGACAGTACGCAAAAGATAGACATTACTGGCGTTACGGCTAACTGTAGCAACCCTGTTCATGACGTATTGAATGATAGCGAAACAATAGACAACACATACACAGTTTATAACATTGGAGGGTCACCAACAAGCGTTACTGGAAATTTATCATGGACGGGTAGCGAATGGCAAGCTCTCGGCGTAGACGTGTCCTCATTGTCAGAAGGAGAATACTATGTGAAATGTTACTTTACCGATTCGGATGCTTCGGGCACCAGTGTAGCCTCCAATACGTTCTTCGTTGTCCACGTACTCACGGTTAGCTCGCCTACTGTAAGCTATACGGGAGGCGCTACTCAAGAGATAGTTATTACTGGGGTGAAAGCAACCTGTAGCAATCTTGCTCATGGTGAATTGAATAATACAGAAGCGACAGTTCATATTTATATAGTGTATACAAGTGCGGGAGTTGTTACCGGGGTAGCAGGAACTTTGTCATGGAATGCGACTGATAGTACATGGGAAGTTCTTGATGGAGATGTATCCAGTTTGTCTGAGGGTTCTTATTATGTAAAATGTTATTTTGAGGATATTGATGCAGAAGGTATGAGCGCTCAATCAAACACCTTCACAATCGTCCATACGGTCACAGTAAGCGCGCCAACGGTTTCTTACATAGGGGACGCTACGCAGAAGATTAATATTACTGGTGTTGTTGCTACTTGTAGTTATTCAGTACATGGAACGCTAGATGACATCGA
>CAYGBE010000143.1:0-2976 GCA_964348065.1 uncultured archaeon | reverse complement strand
GAAGCAGGAGCCCAGTGCATTAGCAGTGCACGCTGGGATCTGTACGGGGGGTGCCGGGCAACCGGCATTCCTACCGTGTCGCTTTAGTCTCAACCGACGAAGTATCTTTGCGCCTGGCCCTCCAAAATGCATAACACTGTGGTGTGTATATTTGAGCGTTGTACAAGGATGCCTGTTCATTGGAATGCTTATTGGGAACTTGACAAGAGTCAAACATGGATTTGAGCCCATCCTTTACTGCAGTATGTAGTATCCTGTTTTTTGAAAAGAACAATAATTTGCCTGTCCTTTTTTCTCTTTGCCTAGGGCCCATCACCGCTTGATCCATTTAAGAGTTCACGCTATAGCGAGCAGAATTTGGGGCGGTGGATAAGGCAGATTTTCAAAAAGTATGTCGCGGTTTAGCGATTTTATTTCACCTGTACAATTGTCTGGCGCGGTAATGACCTCTCGTTCGTTATTGTCCCACTGGATGTCGGCCACCTCAATTCCGGGATCGATCGATTTCCCAATCTCAATATCCGGGCGCCACACCCAGGACAGCACCGTCTCTTGCCGCTTGGCAAAGGCTTCGGGTACGGTCACAAGGACCTTGTTTGTTTGATCGTAAATTCTTAGATCATCGGTTGTCATGACATATCACCTCCTGGGAAAACTAATATAGGTGTCCGAAGGTATCGGTTGCCGCCGCTCAAGTTTATCATACTTGCTCGACCAGAGGGCTTGACAGAGCCGGTAGTCGCGGCGTTTTATTGTTTCTGCAGGCGTGCGCTTGCGGTCAAATTGGTCTAAGCTCTTCAAAAGAGCGATTTTTTGCTTGAGGTCGTAGCTCGACAACGCCCTGTCAATCTCTTGTAAGATTTCCTCGTCGCTTGAACAGCCCTCGATCCAGATCTGGTTGTTTTCAGCACTGGGAACGGCATACAGAAATTTCTTGTAGGTATGAAGGAGGGAATTCATCAGTTCTTCTTGGGTCACTTTTGGGTCCGCAGAAGTAATGTCCATGTATGAAAGATAGTAACCCTCTTCTCCCGGTTTGGCTTCCCAGGCATCCTGGCAAACCGGAGACCTGGGCGGCATGAGTTTGGCCCATTCCCAACAGTCAGGTATGCGGAAAAGCTCGGTGCGGAAGATTAGCTTATCCGGTTGATCTCGGACCTCCTGTATGGAAAAGGTCCTAAACTCTATGGGCCAATCGACGATGGAGCCGATATTAAGTTCCAGCCATCCTTCGGTACCTTTGCTTCCACCGCGGGGGATATACTCGCCGCTATGGGTATGGGCTGAAACATAAAGAGGGATTCTAAATTCCTCCAGCATAGATGATAGAGTTTCCTGGGCTTCTTTGAGAAGTGTAGTAAAAGGATGGTGGCCCATGAGAATGGTGATCTTTTGTCCTGTGGGGTCATCCTTCAGCCAGTTCCCAACGATTTTTAGCTGATCCGGCAATGCACCTCCGTTAACCCCGGCGTTGGGAGACACGGGCGTTGGTACGAGGGTGGGCATGGAGCCGTATTGACTGGTGTCCAGTAAAATAGCAGAAATGGGGGGAGAAGAGTCGCGAAGCCCCAGATAGATTTCCTGAACCACAAACGAGCGCCAAGGCCTCTTTTTATCGATCGTCCAGGCCACCGATCGCAGGAATTTAACCGAACTTGAAGTATCTCGCCAATGCCCCTTGAGCGGTGGGTCTTCAGGATAGGCAGCACGGAAATTCTCATACTTTTCTTGGAGAAAAACAAGGTATCGCTGGACGAAGCGGTCTTTGGTCATCGGGCCATCTGCCCCCCGGCAGGTGGCCGACCACTCGCCAAGATTAAAATGCATATTACCGAACAGGTAGGCGTCATGATTGCCGGGGGCCATAACCCAGGATTTGGTCGCAGCAGACATAACCTCTAAAAACGCTTCAAACTCTCCGCTGCAGGCCATGTTCGTCGCGTCACCGAGGTGGATGACGGGCAGCCGGGAACCATAGAGTTCGAGAACCCAGCGAAGCATATCCTGCCCAAAGAGGTCCTGCTGAACAGGCCGTATGGCGACTTTGACAACTTTGTCCGTCAGCCCCGATTTCAACCAGATGGGGTCTCCATAAAGATAATTAAGCTGGTTGTCGGCCAACAGGATCGCGTTTCTGGTCAATGCAAAGCCGTCGGGTTTTTCGGGCAGAATTTCATAGCGCCCGGAAAGCGATAGTTTCGGCCCGCAACCTGCTACCAGCAAGAGCATAAGGAGAAAACACAAAAAGCCATTTACAACGTTTTTCGTTGGGAATTGCCGCATTTTTCTCACCCCTTTTTTGCTATCTCCTTCAAAATCGTGTCCACATCAATGCCCCTGCTTTGAGCATCCACGATCGAGAACGCTGGTGTAGGTCCTTATAGTCGCCACGGCCAAAGGAACTTGGCCTCGTCTCAGTAGATCTTTTTACGATCATCCCTCGGGTAATCATATAAAATGAGGTCAAACCTACGTTTGAAAATGGTGTCACCCATTAAAGGGCGGGTCAAGAGAAAAAACACCTCTCCTGGCAATAAAATGACCCTTTTCTGCTAGGCTTAGGCATCCACACCAGCACGGCCTCGTTTCTATCCCTCCTCGCATCCGTTATTTCTGTCTCATTGGTTGTGGTCAATAACTGACCCGCACCAGTCAGCCATCGGGATCAAGGCGTATTGTGCGTACATGAAAGTAAGGTAATCTACGCACAGCCCCTGATCTTTTGCATAGGAGCCCAGAAAATCATCGGTTCGATGACGTGTTGAAGTGGAGGTAATCGCAAATCCTGTGGTTATGAGCCAACCCTTCTCTGACTCACGGCATAGGCGAGCCAGGATAAAATGGGCTTAAATCTACGTTTGAGTGCGCCGATTAAAACCGGCAAGGAGTTGGGAATGAAAGAGTCCTACGATGGAGGTCTAGCCAACCACATCGGCCCCGAGTCATGCGGTGATAATGGTAACATTATTGGCGAAG
>CAYGBE010000142.1:0-3599 GCA_964348065.1 uncultured archaeon | reverse complement strand
CCCCGGCTCCCATCCCCTGGGCCCCAAGTTCCCGAGGCCCCCGCCGGTCTCGGGGTCGACGACGTTGATGCCGTCGGGGCTCGTGACGTAGGGCTTGCCGTCGAGCCAGGATATGTGGTGCTCGTTCTTGTACCAGATCCTCAGGTCGTGGCCCTCACAGTCGCCGGTCCCCTTGATCTTGGCTGTGCCCCATTTGAAGGAGTAGGCGTCGTCCTGCCAGTAGTCGAACACTTCGCCCTCGAAGAGCTTGAACCCCAGAGGGCCTAGCACCTCCAGCATCGCGTCCGTCGTGGGTTTCCCGGCCCTGAGGGCTCCGCGGATGGCCTTTCCCACCTTCATGGTCAGCGATGCGGGTCCCGGGAAGGCCGCCTTCTTCATGTCCCTGCCTTTGACGGCGTGGACGCCGCTCACGGACCCGCCCGAGTAGGTCGAAAGGCCCTCGACGATCTCCTCCATCCTCTGGAAGCACAGGGTCTTCTCGAGGACGAGGCGGTCGCCCATCGAGGTGGTGTAGACGGCGGGGGTGCACGGCACGTTGGCCAGGTTCAGACCGTTCTGCGAGATCTCGGGAGCGGCCCTTCGGCCGGCGACGGTGGCGTCGATGTACGGCTTCCCCTCCCTCGCGAGGCGGGAGAGGACCCTCACGAACCCGGGCGCCACCTCGAACTGGACGTGGGAGTAGGGCTCCTCGCCGATGAGCTCGACGAGCCTGGCGGCTCCTGTCGCCCTGAAGCCCGGGCCCGGTATCTCGGACCAGGTGTTGAGGGGGCACCACTCCCTGTCCGCCTGCCTGATCATCTCCTTGATCCTGCCAACCCTTTCGAAGGAATACTTGTGGTCCCTCTGGAGCCTGTTCCGCGGGAATCCAACCCACTTGGCCTTCATGTCGGACTGTATACCGCCGCCGGTCCCGCAATCGGAGAAGACGTATCTGTCGTCGGGGATCTCATCAAGGCTAACCATTTTGAGCTCGCAGCCCTCGTCGAGAACCTCGTCGACCATCGCCCCGACACGCTCTAGGGACGGGGCGACTCCTCCCCCTCCTGTCGAGAGAGTCGTGCAGCCTATCTGGTAGTCAAGGACGTCTTCCTTGGTCAGTGTCCTCATGTGCTATCCGCCTACTCAAGGCAATGACGATGTATTTAATTGCTCATTAATTCATTGAATGTTAAACGTAAAACATTAAAATGACAGAAACGTTGTTCTTTTCTAATGACGCTTGATTTTATCAAAATCATTTTCATTTTGGTGCGAATAATTCTTTTCTTACATTAAATTTTCATCATGAGTAATCTTCTTTTCTCTGAAAACTGGTGCCATGAACACGGTGCATTAAGAGTTAAATAAAGAGGATCAATACCCATACGATTCGGAATGAGGATCCTCACGAAGGAAGACATCCTGGACTACACGATAGGCAGTACCGTACTATCGACCGGAGGCGGGGGGGTAGCCCCGTCCCTTGAACGCGTCGGGAGGATGGTCGACAGGGTTCACGACGCGGGGAAGGAGATCAGGTTCATCGAGCTCGACGAGGTGCCCGACGACGCCATCGTCTTCTCCCACGTCGGGACCTGGGGAGGGGTCAGGCCCGAGCAGAAGGAGAAATGGTTCTTCTGGTCCCGGGCTCGGCTACAGCGCGACCCCAGGTACTCCATCGACAGGGGGAGGGTCATGAAGGAGCTGATAATGCAGGCGGACAGGGAGTGGTGCCCCCTCAACACCTGGTCGAAGATCCCCGAGCCTAGCAGCCCGGTCGGGACCGGGACCGAGAAGGGAGAGAAACGCCTCGCGGAGCTGGCCGGAGGGGAGCCCCTGACGGAGCTCCATTTCGAGGTTTCCCCGGGATTCGCCCGCCTGGTCTGCTCCCACGCCATGGCCGACAGGCCGTACATAGACGCGACCGTCTCCGGGACCCGGGCGGCGCCTGAGGTGGGGCAGAACAGCCTCAACCTGGGGCACGTGAACCCCTGCCCGGCCGTTTTCGGGACCACGATGGGCGATCTCGTGGTCGTCGAGGACGTGCTCTGCTTCCAGAGGCTGGAGGAGATACTCGAGGGCATCTCGACCTACTCGGGCGCCTCAACGAGGGGTATCCACCAGGTCTCCGTACAGGACCTGAAAAAGCACGCATTCCCGGGGGTCGAATCCCTGGTGATGAATGTGGGCCATAAGGTCAGGGAAGCCCGCGAAAAGGGGAAGTCGACCGTCGACGCCTCGCTGGACGCCCTGGGCGACAGGGGATTCAAGATCTTCGAGGGCCAGATAATGAACTACTGGCAGGAGGACAAGTATGGGTTCATCTGGGGGATGGCACGGATACTCGGCACAGGGGACTACGATGGCCACGACCTGAGGATCTGGTACAAGAACGAGCACCACATATCCTGGCTCGACGGCAAGCCCTACGTCACGAGCCCCGACGGCATCAACGTCGTCGACCCCGAGACCGGCTGGGGCCTCGCCAACTTCTGGCCTGGGGAGTGGGAGACGGGGAGGCCTGTGACGGTGATAGGCGTCGAGATAGAGCAGGAGTGGGAGACCCCGATGGGCCTGAAGCTCTTCGGGCCCCAGCACTTCCGATGGGACATAGAGCACGTCCCCATCAGGCAGCTCGTGGAGAAGTAGACCCCCCTCTCCTTTTTTTGATGTTAGGGGGATGGTCCCAAGAGGGAGAGTGGGGTATGGAAAACCTATTCCTTTCTCCACTCATCGACGTACATCTGAAGCAGTTCGTCGAGGAAGGATTCTCTGTCCTGCTGGGAGGCCATTAGCCTGCGGTCCCTGAACTTGTTGGTCAGCTTCTGGTAAAACTCCTTCCTGTCGATGCCCTCGATCTGGGACGAGAGCTCCACCATCTTCTCCAGGACGTCCGTGAACCTCAGGGAGGCGTAGCCCGGCGATCTCGAGAACTCGATGGCGTAGTTTAGTATCTTGAAGGAGAAGTCGAAGAACCTCTCATCCAGCGACTCGCTCATTCTGCTTCCTCCAGCTTATCCCACTTCTCCCCGTACTCGTTAAGGTAGACTACCTCGGAAAGCTTCTTCTTCGGCGGCGTAGGCGGCGCCTTGTCCGGGTGGCCTATCGAGAACACCAGGACAGGCCTGAAGTTCTCCGGAGCGTTTATGACCTTGCTCACGCAGCTCGCGTTGAAGGAGGCTATTGCGCAGCCTCCCAGCCCGAGGGCGTGGGCAGCCAGCAGAATGTTCTCCGAGGCGAAGCCGATGTCGAGCACCCCCACGACGCCGCCGCGTCCCGCGCCACCGGATGCCCCTGATTCGTACTCGATCCCAGCGATAATCGCGGCCGTTGCATCGCCGTAGAAGCCGGGGGAACAGTTCTTCACCATCCTCAGGGCCCCGGGGTCCTTCACGTACACGAACCTCCACCTCTGCCTGTTCCCCCCCGAGGGAGCGAGCCTGGCCGCGTCCAGTATCTCTATGGCGTCCTCGTCGCTCACCTGTTCGTCCCGGAAGCTCCTCACGCTTCTCCTTGTCTTGATGACCTCTAAAACGGACATGACGTTTTCAATATCATTCATCAGGATAAAATGATTTCCATGTTGTCCGGCATCATTTTCTTTCTATAGACATTTAATG
>CAYGBE010000141.1:0-6443 GCA_964348065.1 uncultured archaeon | reverse complement strand
ATTTCGAATGTTGATGTTGGTTTGGAGGAGAAACATGCGGCACTGTTGGCTGAGCTCAATGATTATCTGGCAAATTACTATGACAAGTACCGGAGTTTTCTCAAGGGTGACGAACGTCGTGGTTTTGGCTTGATTAGGGCGGTCTATCATCAGAGGTTTGTTAGCAGTTTTGCATCTGCCTATCAGACCGTTAGGCGGAGGAGGGAAGCACTGGAGGCTTTGTTGGAGGGCGATGAGAAGCGTTTGCTTGAGTTGGCGGCTGAGATGGTTGAGGATGTGGAGGAGGATGTTGATGAGGAGGAGCTTGTTGAGGCGATGAGAGCTGCTGTGGAGCGTGCCCGCAGTTTAGTCGAGAGGGAGCTTGAGAAGCTTCGGAGTTTGGAGAGCAGTCTTATTGTTTACTGTAGGGCTGTGGCTGCTGCTGATCCGAAGTTGCGTGAGATTCGGAGTGTCGTTCAAGGGCTTCGTGGTGAGGGGCGCAAGGTTTTGGTTTTTTCGAAGTTTACAGATACTGTGGATGTTGTCAGGGATTTTCTTTCTCAGTGGCTTGGTGAGGATAGAGTCGGCACCTATACTGGGCGTGGTGGGGAGGTTTGGGATTCTAAGCGTGGTGCTTGGTGCTCGTGTGAGAAGGAGGAGGTGGTTAAAGCATTGGATGGGCGGGTGGATGTTTTGGTTTGTAGTGACGCTGCCAGTGTCGGGCTTAACCTGCAGGCGGCTAGTGGGGTTGTGAATGTGGATATGCCGTGGAATCCTGCGAAGGTTGAGCAGCGTATTGGTCGTGTTGACCGGATTGGGCAGACGGCGGATGTGGTGAAGGTGGTTAATGTTTGGTATCCTGACTCTTACGAGGCGAGGATGTACCGTGTTTTGTTTGAGCGTCAGCATATTTGGTGGATTATCGTTGGACCCGCGAGCGGTATTATCGCTCAGCGGTTGGTTGAGACTTTTGAAACTGGTGCGAGTGGGGCAAGGTTGCAGCGGCGTATCAGGGAAACTGTTGAGCAAGTTGAAAAGAGTAAGGATGATGCTATTAGGTTGAGTCGGATTTTTCCTGAGGACATTCCTTTAGAGCCTACTTTTGTTGAGGTCGAGGTTGGTCGCGTTTTGGAGCGGTTTGTAGGTTTGGCGTGTGAGGCTTTGGGAATGCGGTTGGTTCGTCGGGATGATTTGTTGTTTGTGGAGCCTTTAGAGCGGTTGCCTGAGGGTGTTAGGGGTTTTGCTGAAGATGGTTTGTGTTTGAGGCCTGGTAGGCCTAATGCTTTGGTGCCCGGGCATCCGTTTGTGCAGTGGTTGTCTTCTGAGGTGGAGTTGTTTGCGGATCTGCCTAGGGAGATGCCGCTTAGTGTGTATGGTGTGGGAACTGAGGATGGTTTGTTGGATGTGTATGTGATGGAGCCTGGCGGTAGGCCTGTTCGTGTTGCGGATGCTAAGCAAGTTGTTGAGTTGTTTGGCCAGGTTTTGGCTTTAGCTGAGAAGGAGATTGGATAGCGATGGTTTGTGGGTGTGTTGAGCGTTTTCGGGGTTTGGTTGAGGAGCGTCGTGTCAGCGCTGGTCGGTTGTTGGAGAGGGATTTGCCTCGTAGGTTGGAGGGTTTTGCTGAGGCCATGCGGTTGGGGGCTGTTCAGTTGGTTGCCAGGCAGTTGTTGCGGGCTGGTGTGTTCAGGGTTAGTTTAGATTTGGGTGGTTCGCGGGATGTTGATCGGGAGGCTGCTGTTGAGGCTGTGAAACGAGTTGTTGGGGCTAGGCCTAGGTTGCAGAAGTTTGTGCGTGGGTATTGGCATGTTGTGGTTGAGCAGGCGGTTTATGTTGATCCTAAAGATGTTTTGCCTAAGCGTATTCGTAATCGTGAACGGTTGAAGGAGGCTTTTGGTGGTTATTTGGATAGGAGTTTGGATGCTGCGGAGAGGTTGTTGGATCATTTGGAGGTTTTGGAGAAGCGTTTGCCTGTTTGGAAGAGTTTTGCCCGCGGCGCCGACGTTCCTAGGGTTGAGCCCGTTATGGATCTTCATGATACTCCAAGATAGTGGTCCAGCCGTTCCTCTTTTCTTGGTGCGAAATTGATTGTCTGGCCTAGTGCTGTGAGTAGGGCTTTTGCCATGGCGGCGTCTTTTCTGAAGTTTTCGTCGTAGGTGGCGGCGGCGTAGCGGGCATACGCATGTAGGACTGTTGGGAGAGGTGAGCCTGCTAGGTCGAGATTTTTGTCGCGAAGGAATGATTTGACTGCGATTAGGCCGCCTCGTTCGTAGAGGAGTATGGCTGCTTGGACGTCGTCTATTAATGTTTTGAGGGTTTTTGTGTCGTGTGGGTCGATTACTCCGTTGGCTTGTCGATCTCGGGCGGATAGGATCTTGATTTTTTTACCTCTTTTTTCTACGAGGCCGTAGGTTCCTTTTGCGTCTAGTGTGTCGAGTGTGACTAGTCCGCCGAAGACTGTTGCTAGGCGGGCTTCTTCGTATTCAGTTTCTGTGTGGGGGAAGGTTGCGAGTAGGTTTATGTAGGCTGCTGTTTCTTTGTCGGCGTTTTGTATGCCTGCTTCTTGGAGAAACTTTTCGTTTAGAACGTCTGTGACTAGGTCTAGGGCTTCGAGTGGGTCGATTTCTTTGCCTGTGGCGGTTTTGACTGGGTAGTAGTCTGCGAATTTGCCGAGGACCGGTCCGAAAACGCTTACTTTTAGGTCTGGTTCTTCTATGCCAATCTTGCTGAACTCTTCGATTTTTTGTTTGGCTACATCGCGGAGTTCTTCAGCTATGTGTTCCCAGATTCCAGGGTGGTTTACTATTCTTTTTCTGCAGGTGAGTAAAACTGTGACTTTCAAGACGCCTTTTCCATGTTTGCCATACTTGTCAGGTGGTTCTGTGTGGACTGGCCAGCTGCTGATGAAGGTGAAGTCTGCGTTCATCAGCGCTGTTGCGAGGCTGCTCCATGCTTCGGCGGTGCGGTGAGTAAACATAACTGTCATGACGCCGCCGTCTTGGAGGACGCGGTACATTTCACGGAAGCACGCTTCCATTTTGGTTCTGTAGTCCTCTTGGGCTAGCTTCTTGGCGCTTCGTCCCATACCTTTGAACCGTGCTGGATTAGCAACAGCTTCTTCCTCTTTTTCTGTCAGCGTTGTTTTGAAGGCTTCTGGGAAGATATCGCCTAATAGGCGCATTAGCCATACGTAAAAGAAGTCGCTGACTTCAGCATACATTACGTTTTCAGCGTAGGGAGGGTCAACAACAATGCACGGAACACTCTTGTCTTTCAGGGGGATTTTTGTGGCCGTTCGGCAGTAGATGGTGGGTAAACCAGGATTTTCTGGAAAAAGCTCAACTATTTCTTTGAGAGCATCGAGGACTTTTGATGATGCCCACGGCCACAGCATTCGTGAGTGATCCCATTCCGCATAACTCCACTTAAAAGGAAAAGCCTGAAGACTCATCATGTGTGCCACTTTTTTTCGTGTTGAGTCCCAAAGGGATAACAAGCAGTTATAGTCAACACATGTGTCAAATACCATGGCTCCGTAGGTCGAAACAGCCGCCGCGAAATCCCATTCCTTACTATCGCGTCTCTTGCCGGCGAATAATTCTTCCTTGACTCGATGAAACTTCTCTAGGTAAGTAAGATGAGTAAGCAACTGACGAGGATTAAATAAATCGCACCATCTGGGCATTCCATACTGTATAGGCCTAGTATCGTTTGCTGTTTTCGGAAAATTCTCAGTTGGCACAAGGTTTTTAGTCTTCCAGGCTGGCAATTTTTTCTCAAGTTTCATTTCAGCCTTTTCAAATGCTTCATCTTCCTCCGTAGTTGGTGCTCTGAAATCCCAGCTTGCCCGCTTTTCCCCCAACCCTCTGTTTTTTATACAAACTGCGTAGAGCTGGTGCCCCATCTTACCATTCTGTGCCTTTAGTTTAGCTTCATCTCCTGCTACCACCGTGTGACATCGAGGGCACTCCGCTCGACCACCTTTGGCAGTGCCAACATACGGGTTCAACCCGTGGGATACAGGGTACTTAACAATTTCAAAGGTACATTTGTCATCAACTTGGGACACTACAACCTTCACCGCAACATTCTTCTCATCTTTCTTAGTACGAACTACCCACCAGTTCGGAGAGAGAGGAATGGTTAAGCCACACGAAGCACATTTAATAGTTCGAGCCCAAAGATACGCATACACTTTCTCACTCGGCTGTTTCGGAAAGAACTCTTCAAGTTCATCCTTTGCAGCCTCATGTATCCTTCTACAAAAGTCCTCAACAGCTGCAACCATCTTCTTTCCGAATTTTGCTGGATATTCCAGAGTCCCTTTGAGACACAGAAGGGCAATCGGATTTAGATCACCAACAACAACAGGCAACCCTAAACGCATGGCCTCGAAAGGAATACTGCCACCACCAGCCATGGGGTCAACAACTAGTGGGTTCTTGGTTCCCCAATACTGAAGAAGCAGAGATGACAGGCCAGACCGTTCAGCTTCTGAAGGAGTATGTTTGTAGGCTTTCTTCCAAGAGAATGGGTTGTAGCTCAAACGTATTCCTGCAGCTTTGGCGCGAATTATCTCTTTTTGAGCTTTCACGACGTCTACATTAAGTGGGATTCCTAATAGTCTTAATACAAAATCATGCTTCACATCAGAAGGCAGAAGAGTCGCCAGTATGGCCGCTCTGCTAGTCGTAAGAGGACGTCGAGCAAACCAAACATGGATTCGGTTCAGGGGCGGATAATCTGTTCCTGGCGTTCTTTCTCTTACACTTACGACGCTGACCTCTTCGATAGGAAACCACTTGTTTGTCAACAATTCAATCTTACTGGCGCCACTCCCTTCTCCCTCAGCCATGCAACCAACAACCCCGACGAAACAACAACCAAACACATTTTATAATCTATCCAAATCATTTAAAATAGTAACCGTTACACACGCGTGAAACTCCTATGTCCAAACTCTCCCTCACCCAAATTTGGAATCCTCAAGCTTGCATACCCAAACAAGACATTCTAGAGGGCAAATATCTTCAAGCCGAACTCGCCCTGGATCTACACACAATCGCGAACGGCATAGCAAAACCCCCATACGATACACCGGAATCCTTCTTTCAAGCTACCCACCCTACAACTACACTAAAACAACTCCTAACCGACACCCTAGGCCACCTAACAGGTACAAAAACCGTAAACCCAGTCCTCCTCTTCGACGCAGGCTTCGGCGGCGGAAAAACCCACGCCATGGCAGCCATCTACTACGCAACAAAAAACCCAAAAATCATCCAAAAACAACTAACCAGCACGCCTACACCGCAAAACTGCAGAACCATAGTCATAGACGGAAGCGCCTACGGCGGAAAAGGCGTCAAAAGAGACAAATATCAATTCAAAACCATCTGGGCAGACTTCACTTATCAACTGGGCGAAACCAAGCTGGCCCAAGAATCTGACATGCCAGAAGGCTTGCCAGATCGTCAAACCATAACGAAAATCCTCCAAAAACAAAGAACCCTCATACTAATAGACGAACTACCAAAATACCTGGATCTCGTAAAAAACCAACCAGAACTACTAAACAAAGTCAAACACTTCATCCACACCCTCACACTAGCAGTATGCCAAACAGAAAACAGCATACTCATCATGAGCGTAGCAAGCGACGCCTACATAGACGCCGCAGACGCCGTACGCAGAGAACTAACAGAAGCCATGAACATACTCAACAGAAAAATGCAACCCATAGAACCAGTCAAAAGCGAAGACGTACCCCACATCCTCAAAAAACGCCTCTTCGACTTCATAAACCTAAAAACAGCAGAAACAACAGCCAAAGCCTACACACAACTCTACAACCAAATAAGAGCCCCAGACCGCTACCGCAGAGTCGAATACCAAAAACGCATAACCGAAACCTATCCTTTCCACCCAGAACTCATCGACGTCCTCTACGAACGTCTATCAACACTGCCAAAATTCCAACGAACACGAGGAGCCCTACGCCTACTAGCCCACGTAATCCGCAAAACATGGCAAGACAAAGAAAACGACACATTCCTCATACATCCACACCACGTAGACCTCTCAGTCCCAGAAATAGTCCAAGAACTCACAACTCGCCTAGACGAAGAAAAATACGCCAACGCCATAGCCTCAGACGTCTACACCCACGGAGGAAAAAAGGCCAAGGCCCAACAAAAAGACGAAGACTACAAAAGCCACTTCCAATCCCCACTATTCCGAAGAACCTGCAACACCATGTACCTCTACAGCCTAACAGGCGCCAAAGAAGAAGCAAAAGGCATAGACGTAGACACACTCATCACAATACTAGCAACACCAACAAGAGACGACCACGTCCAATACTACCGCGACCAAGTCTTACCATCAATAGGCGAGAACTTTTGGTACATCGAACCAATAGGCAACAGATTTGTCTTCAAAAAAGAACCCACCGAAATCCGCATAAT
>CAYGBE010000140.1:0-2544 GCA_964348065.1 uncultured archaeon | reverse complement strand
CTGACTTTCTTATAATTTACAATTCGCTTTTTGTCCGTGTTTTATATATATTTTTATTGGTATGCGTCGATGCCGAACTCCATCGGCGGGCTGCCGGCTTCATGCGCGCCTATATCCGGCGCGGCGCCGTTGTAATTGTCATTGAAATTCGGAATTACTATACCCGGATCCTGTTTTTGCAGGTGCCTGAAACGAAAACCCTCATAACTTAATGTTTATGAAACATATTCATAAGCGCCGATGTCGGGTTACCCGTTCTTGCTCTTCTACGGAACGGAATTTGGGTCAAGCGGATCTGTGCCGTTGGCATACTCCTCACGGTTGGCGATGCCGTCGTTGTCCGGGTCCGCATTGGGGTCGCACGCCGCGGGGCTGCCGAAATAGTATTCCTCCCACAGGTCGAAAAGTCTGTCGCTATCGTCATCGTAGGAGACGCCTCCCTGGGCCATTGCCTCCTTGATTTCTTCATATGTGAAGTGCTCCTCCAGCGACTGCAAGATTGAGATTTCGAGTGTAACAAGGTTCACCGTTGCCTGCGGCAGTCCGACGTCATTTCCCAAGTCGTGGCCCCGAAGTACCGCTGCCCGCCCCTTTCCAGGCGAACCTTCTGCCAGGGGACCAACCGGGTTCTCCCTGTAGACCGGCTCTCCAACTATCGGGTCCGTATCTATTCCCCATACGGCGGTGTTATAGTAGAGATTCGTACCGGCAGCAACGTCTGCTGTAATACCACCAAAGGTGGTTGACTCAAAAATGTTGTTATAGACATTCAAATTTCTTCCGTAGGTTATACCACCAAGCCTATGGCCGCCGGTGAAAACATTATGAAGGATATACACGTTGCTGATATCTGATGGATCAGCGGTGTATTGATGAATTCGAAACGCAATACCTCTGTCGTTGTAACCAGGCTTAAAATCGAACCAGTTACCGACTATTTCGTGGTTCTCAACATTCCCGATGATCCCGTCGCTCCCGTTGCGCCCACGAATCAGAATGGTCTCAGTGCCACCCGTGCCGTGGAATACGTTTCCGAGCACCTTTACGTAGTCTGATCCGAATTGGATGGAGATTGCCGAATACCGGTTAAGGCGCGAGTAGAAAACATTGTTGCGAATAATCGTCCACGGGTCCTCGTCTTTCCTTTTCCATGTGCGCTTGATATCCATACCATCTTCCCATCTATGGAAAATGATTACATTTCGTTCGAAAATATGCCCGGCCCCGGCGCCATCGGTTACAATCCCATCCACATTGCCTGCCATTAGGTTCTCCCGAACTGTCATTCGCGTGGCGCTGTTTTCGGCGGCAACGTCTACTCCCGCAGTATCATCCGAAACACGAATAAAGATATTATGCTCCACGGTCAAATCATCTACGCCTCCGCCCACTAATATGCCTCGCGTGGCTATGTCCACAAAAAACGAGCGGTGGATGGTAATTCGGCTTCCTCCACCTCTTATTATAATCCCCTCAGCGAGAGTGCTGTATCCTGGATCTCTTTCAGGGAGTCGGTTGCGGGCTATGGAACTGTAATTCTCCCGACCGTCAATTCCTATAGGAGACGGATTGGTTACGGTAATCTTTTCAATGATTAAGTTTGAACAGTTGATCAGCCTGAGGGCGCAGATTCCGGACTCGCCGTCGAAGATGGACTCCAGATAACCGGCACCGCGTATGATGATAGGCTTATCCGGTGTACCGCTGACGGTGATAGTCTTTCTCCCCAGGTAACGCCCGGCTTCCAGTTGCCCAATATCCCCCGGCTGGAGGGCGTTAATAGACGAGGCCCAATCCCCGTCCTTTGGGATTACAACTACAGTGGCGGCAATTATGTAATCGGGCTTGGTTTCGGTGTCGGATCCGCCAGGACCTGTGATCGTTAAACTTACAGTATATCTTCCCAAATCATTGTAGGTATGCGAAGGATTCTGTTCCATGCTCGTCCCGCCGTCTCCAAAATCCCACTCCCACGAGGTGATATTGCCGGATGAATTATCCGTGAAATTAACCGTGAGCGGGGGCGGATCGGCGGTTACATCAGCAGTAAAATCAGCGGCAGGCGCCGCAGCAGCGTGATTTAGGAAAATGAAAACCTGTACAAGCGCCACCGTGATTATTATTAAAAACTGCCGTTTCATATCTGCATCTTTTATCAATTCGTTTCTCTTGTTTTCCATTGTGATTTTGCACTTCAAATTGCATCGCGCAAATCCAATAAAAAGTTTAGCATTTCTTTTACAGTCCTGACATTTCTCTCACAATTCGCTTTTTGTCCGTGTTTTATATATATTTTTATTGGTATGCGTCGATGCCGAACTCCATCGGCGGGCTGCCGGCTTCATGCGCGCCCATATCCGGCGCGGCGCCGTTGTAATTGTCATTGAAATTCGGAATTACTTCGCCGGCATCATACCCAGGACTTTATGAGCTTAGCTCGAATATTCCCATGTTTGTAGTGCGGTCGTATCCACTCGAAGGAATATATATTGGAATCCCATAGATGCCGTTCAACTCATGTCCCTCCGAAATATTGAGCACGCC
>CAYGBE010000139.1:0-4698 GCA_964348065.1 uncultured archaeon | reverse complement strand
GGGGAGAAAGCACAGGAGTTGACTCCTTTGGTATGGCCAGAGAGGACGGCTTTGCAAGACCCCGTCTCCGCATTCCAGAGCCTGACAGTTTTGTCCGAGCTTGCCGAGGCCACAGTCTTTCCGTCAGGGGAGAAAGCACAGGATTCGACCGAGCCGGTGTGGCCCTTTAAGACCAGGCGGAGCACGGAAGATTCTCTAAGCCTTGTTTTCAGGTGCAGCCAGGGTTTTGCTCCTCTAGAAATCCTTTTCTGAAACTCAGGAGCAATAACCTGCGAAACAGGCCTGTCCCCCTCTTCATCATCTGCCCACTGCAGACGGTTATACATCTGCTGCCACAGAATCTCGGGACGTTCCCTGATGTTGTGTAGCTCTTGCCCTATAACTTTCCTAAAAGCCTCTAAAACTGTTTTCTGCTCAGAGCGGTTCATCTTATATCTTGCCTGTTCACAAAAGATCTTCGGTTGGTATCACTTTGAAGCTGATCTCAATACCTTCGGAACTGGCTATTTTATCAAGGAGCTCTTTTATCTCTTCAGGAGGTTCGTAGCTGGCTATGAGCGCGATACTCGCCTCCGCATCCCCGAACTCCTTTTTGTAATCCTCGCTCCTTACAAAAGCGATGTAGTTTTGAATCTTTTCTCTTAGTTCATTTTCCATAAGGGGGCTGCTGCCCCATTCTCGAGCTTCGCACATCGCTAAAACTATTTTCCCGCTCGGGTCTCTGGCAACTATGTCTATCCTGTGCGGTTCAGAAACAGTCATCCTATCTCCCTTTATGAAATCTTAAGAATATCAAAGCTCCCTTCCGCAGTTTTTGCACCACCTCTCACCGACAAGGTTTTTGTACCCACATTTGCAGGTGATAGTGGTGGCTTTCTCTTCTGACAGGCTTGATTCCTGTTCGGCGACTTTTCCACCCGAAGCTTGCTGTCCTTGCTCAATCTTCAGAAGTGCTCGGGCTGCCCACTCTCGAACTTCTTTCTCTTTCTTCTCATCGTTCATCGCCGCTTCAAGTGCCTTCTTGGCTACAATCCCGCCTATCTCCCCAAGACCCCAAGCAGCATACCCTCCAGCTTCAGGATCTTCATCATCTAGGCACTCTACTAAGATCTGAAGAGCCCTCGAATCTTTAATATAGCCAAGTGCCCAAAGAATTGCGCTTCTTATCTTAGCAACCTCCTCTGATTTCAAGGCCTCAACGAGACTTGGGGTAGCCCTTTTGTCCCTGAGAAAACCAAACAGACGAGCTACTTCAAACCTAACCTCAGAATTGCGGTGTGAGAGTGCATCGGAGCAGATATCAAAGGCCTCACCGCCCCTTAGTTTAAAAATTGCCCACATACAAGCCTTTCTCGTATCCCCAGAATCAGAGACAAGGCCCCATTTTAAACGTTCGGTCAGGATATCAATGTCTTGGGGGTCATATCTTAAAAGGGATTCCTCAACTTCTGAAAAAAGGATTTTTCCAGCTTCAAGGCGAATAGGTTCTTGTGGGTATCTGCTAAGCATCTCGAAAAGGAGACTTACTGCAGTCGGTTTCTTAAATGTGCCCATTACAAGTTCGCTGATAGCATCAAGCTCAATGTCATTAACCCTGCCTTTTGTTAATTCTTGTTCAAGAAAGAGAAAGAAGATCTTTTCTTCTTGCTCTGCAATTTCCTTTAACCGTGAAAGAATATCTTTTGCTACCCACGCGCGTAGGTGGGCTTGAGATTCCTTGAGTTTCTTAAGGAACTCATAATCCTCTGAGCTTTCTTTTAAGTCTACCTTTTCCTCTTGACCAGGTGAAGCTTCTCGTGGTCGGCTGCTCTTAAATTTTTCCAAAGTTTCCCAGATTCTTTGTTCTTTGGTTTTGAGTACTTCTATTTTTTTAAGTTGTTCTTTTCTCCAACTTTCTCTTTCTTCTCCTGTAATGTCAGGAGGAGGATAATCTAAGTCTTCAAGGAGGCGGGTGTACGCATATCTGACTTTATCGGCCTCAGAGAGAAGCTCTTCTCTAGTTTGAGGCAATTTCTCTTCTACCTTTTTCGTCTTTGTCTCTGATCTAAGTATCTCATGTTCCTCCGACTCATCAATCGCTTTCTTGGGGGCAGGCTCTTCTCTGCGCGTTGAAACACCAGAATCAAACCCGTAAAGGCGCAAGATGTAGAGGTTTCCGCCCCAGTCTCCGCAGGCAATCATCTTGTTCAGAGGACTGAAGTCGCAGCGCTCCACCATACCCAGGCAGGGATACATTTCGATGGGCTCGCCCGTCTCCGCATTCCAGAGCCTGACCGTCTTATCCCGGCTTGCCGAGGCTACCGTCCTTCCATCCGGGAAGAAAGCGCAGGAGTTGATCACGTGGGTGTGGCCGGAGAGGACGAATTTGCAGGACCCCGTCTGCGCATCCCAGAGCCTGACCGTATCGTCCGCACTTGCCGAGGCCACCATCTTTCCGTCCGGGGAGAAAGCGCAGGAGCTGACCCAGTCGGTGTGGCCAGAGAGGACGGCTTTCTCAGACCCCGTCTGCGTATCCCAGAGTCTGACTGTATTGTCCCCGCTTACCAAGGCCACCGTTTTCCCGTCCGGGGAAAAAGCACAGGATCCGACCGAGCCAGTGTGGCCAGAGAGGACGGCTTTCTCAGACCCCGTCTGCGTATCCCAGAGTCTGACTGTATTGTCCACGCTTCCCGAGGCCATCGTCCTTCCGTCCGGGGAAAAAACACAGGAGTTGACACATTCGGTGTGGCCAGAGAGGACGAATTTGCAAGACGCCGTCTGCGCATCCCAGAGCCTGACTGTCTTGTCCCTGCTTGCAGAGGCCACCGTCTTCCCGTCCGGGGAAAAAGCGCAGGATTCGATATAGTCGGTGTGGCCAGAGAGAACGAATTTGCAGGACCCCGTCTGCGCATCCCAGAGCCTGACTGTCTTGTCCCCGCTTGCCGAGGCCACCGTTTTCCCGTCCGGGGAGAAAGCACAGGAGGTGGCCGTGCCGATGTGGCCAAAGAGGAGGAACTTGCAGGATCCCGTCTGCGCATCCCAGAGCCTCACCGTATATTCCAAGCTTGCTGAGGAGGCTATCGTCTTTCCGTCCGGGGAGAAAGCGCAGGAGGTGAACTCGTGGGTGTGGCCAGAGATGTCGAATTTGCAGGACCCTGTCTGCGCATCCCAGAGCCTGATCGTCTTGTCCCGGCTTGCTGAGGCCACCGTCTTTCCGTCCGGGGAGAAAACACAAGATTCAACCCCATTGATGTGGCGAGAGAGGACGAATTTGCAAAACCCCGTCTGCGCATCCCAGAGCCTCACCGTCCTGTCCCGGCTTGCCGAGGCCACTGTCTTTCCGTCCGGGGAGAAAACACAGGAGGTGACCTGGTAAATGTGACCATAGAGAACGAATTTCTTAGATCCCGTCTCTGCATTCCAGAGCCTGACAGTTTTGTCCGAGCTTGCCGAGGCCACAGTCTTTCCGTCAGGGGAGAAAGCACAGGAGTTGATCCCTTCGGTGTGGCCAGAGAGAACGGCTTTGCAAGACCCCGTCTCTGCATCCCATTGCCTCACCGTTTTGTCATTGCTTGCTGAGGCCACCGTCTTTCCGTCCGGGGAGAAAGCGCAGGAGCTGACCTCGTCGGTGTGGCCAGAGAAGACGACCTTGCAAGACCCTATCTGCGCATCCCATAGCCTGACTGTCTTGTCCCGGCTTGCCGAAGCGATCATCCTTCCGTCCGGGGAGAAAGCGCAAGAGTAGACCCAACCGGTGTGGCCTTTGAGTTCGGCTTTGCAAGACCCCGTCTGCGCATCCCAGAGCCTGACTGTCTTGTCCCGGCTTGCCGAGGCCACCATCTTTCCGTCTGGGGAGAAAGCGCAGGATTCGACATAGCCGGAGTGCCCAGAGAGGACGGCTTTCTCAGACCTCGTCTGCGCATCCCAGAGCCTCACCGTATTGTCATTGCTTGCCGAGGCCACCGTCTTTCCGTCTGGGGAGAAGGCACAGGAGTTGACCATGGAGGTGTGACCCTTGAGGATAGCCTTCTCAGACCCCTTCTTCGCATCCCAGAGCCTCACCGTTTTGTCATTGCTTGCTGAGGCCCCCGTCTTTCCGTCCGGGGAGAAAGCACAGGAGTTGATCCAGCCGGTGTGACCGGAGAGGACGAATTTCTTAGATCCTGTCTCCGCATCCCAGAGCCTGACCTTGCAGCTTGCCGAGGCCACAGTCTTTCCGTCCGGGGAGAAAGCACAGGAATCGACCCGGTAAGTGTGACGAGAGAGGACGGTTTTGCAAGATCCTGTCTGCACATCCCAGAGCCTGACCGTTTTATCATAGCTTGCCGAGGCCACCGTCTTTCCGTCCGGGGAGAAAGCACAGGAGTTGACATAGCTGGTGTGGCCAGAGAGGACGGCTTTGCAAGACCCCGTCTCCGCATCCCAGAGCCTGACTGTATTGTCATAGCTTGCCGAGGCCAATGTCTTTCCGTCCGGGGAGAAAGCGCAGGATTCGACCGAGCCGGTGTGGCCAGAGAGAACGGTTTTGCAAGACCCCGTCTCTGCATCCCAGAGCCTGACTGTATTGTCCCCGCTTGCCGAAGCGATTATCTTTCCGTCAGGGGAGAAAGCACAGGAGTTGACTCCTTTGGTATGGCCAGAGAGGACGGCTTTGCAAGACCCCGTCTCCGCATTCCAGAGCCTGACAGTTTTGTCCGAGCTTGCCGAGGCCACAGTCTT
>CAYGBE010000138.1:0-5333 GCA_964348065.1 uncultured archaeon | reverse complement strand
CTTTTTGGAAGTTCGATGAGGGAGCGGGTAACACAGGCTATGATTCTCTAAACGGAAATCATGGAACCATTCACGGCGCAACATGGACAACTGGTATGGATGGCAAGGCTTTGAGTTTCGATGGGATGGATGATTATGTTAGCATATCCGACACTCCATCCCTAAATCCATCAGAATTTTCACTTTCTTTATGGGCAAAAAACACCTCACCGGGCTACACTGAAAAAGCTCTTATGACAAAAGGAATGAGTGATATATCTTACAGAATCTCAGTCATGCCAGACGGAACAGTGAAATTCCTGGTTCAAGACGCATTCGAAAATTTTGAAAAAGCAGACAGTCTTACTCTCGATACTGATGAGGACCGTATATGGTCAGCAGTCATAGATCCTCGAGGAGAATACGCCTATTTCGGAACAGGCACTTATCCAGGTAAGATTGTAAAAGTGAGGCTTAGTGACTTCACTAGAGTAAGAAGCCTAACCGCCGAATATAAATTGGACGCGGCGGTAATAGACCACAGAGGAGAATATGCCTATTTCGGAACGTGGAGAACGGGTTGGAGTGCTCCGTATTTTCCCCCTAAAGTGGTAAAAGTAAGACTCAGCGACTTCACAGTAGCAGGGAGCCTTACCCTCGACTCAAGCGAAAGGGATATGGCCTCAGCGGTAATAGATCCCCAAAGCGAGTACGCCTATTTCGGAACAGGCACTCGTCCTGCTAAAGTGGTAAAAGTGAGACTCAGCGACCTCACAAAAGTAGATAGCCTAACGTTCAATTACGGAGAGGACAACGCATGGTCAGCGGCCATAGATCCTCAAGGAGAATACGCCTATTTTGGAACAGGCACTTTTCCAGGAAAAGTTGTGAAAGTCAGACTCAGCGATTTCACGAGGGAAGGAAGCATAACCTTTGAATCCGGCGAGAATGACTTGTGGTCGGCGGTAATAGACCCCAAAGGAGAATTTGCCTACTTTGGAACGGAAGCCCCAATAGTAAAGGTTGTAAAGGTAAGACTCAGCAATTTCACGAGGGAAGGAAGCATAACTTTCGACGAGCTCGATCGTGGTTTAGATACTGCAATTATTGACCCCAAAGGAGAATTTGCTTACTTTGCAGCGTGGACTGAACCTGGTATTGTAATAAAAGTGAATCTCAGTGATTTCACCCGAGCAGGAAGCATAACCCTCGAGTCCGGCGAGGGTGACTTGTACACAACAGTCATGGACCCTAAAGGTGAATTTGCCTACTTTGGAACGGCTCACTATGGTAATAGCCCTTATTATCCCGCTCAAGTCATAAAAGTACGACTCAGCGATTTCACGACTGCTGAAGTTTCCTCAGTTTCAAAAATGTCAGATTCTTTCATGCATATCGTGGCCACAAAGGATGCTTCTAACATGGATCTGTATATAAACGGTGTGCTGGAAAATTCAACACCTGCCCTTCTCTCGCCAATCATTACAGAGGATTTATTGATAGGCTCTGCCGGCGCTTGGTGGAGCGGCCAGACAAGATGCACAGGGTGGCTCTTTACAGCATTCGACGGCATCATCGACGAGGTTGCAATCTACAACCGCGCCCTCACAGCTTCGGAAATCCAGCAGCATTACCAGTATAGCCAATCTCAAGCTCTGATTACATGCGTAGAAAGCCAGGGGCTTCCACTCGGCATCGAAACGAGCCTGAAAATTCCTCTTCAGGCTGCCAGTGACGCTATAGAGGTTGGAAATGATCAGGCGGCAGCATGGCAGTTGAATGGTTTTATCCGCCGCGTCGAGGCCGCAAGGGGCAACAAGCTAACGGATGCACAAGCAGATGAGCTGATAGCAAGAGCAAGGAGGATAATCAGCTGTCTTGATGGCAGCTAATCATTCCCAACTTTTTTATGATTTTGACGTTATTCAATATATGCCATCGATGATCTACAAACAAAGAGGGGTCGCGTCTCAACATTTGACATTTCATCTTTCCATTTCGTTGAAAAATAAATCAATCTTTTCCTATTGTCATAATCTACTTTAAATCCCACCTTAAATTTTTTTCTTCCATTAAATGAGAAATATCAAGTAATTATTTCGTTATTCATCTCAGAGAATCTCTACCTGTGGCAAGACAACTAAGAATTGAATATAAGGGGGCTTTTTATCATGTGATCTCAAGAGGAGAAAGAAGAGACAATATTTTTTTTGATGATAATGATAACTTGAAATTCTTGGAAAAACTTGGAGAAGCAGTCGATAAATTCAATTTGAAGATCCATTGTTACACATTGATGGATAATCATTATCATCTTTTAATAGAGACACCAGAAGGAAATCTATCAAAAGCAATGCATTATATTAATACTAGTTATTCCAATTGGTTTAAATCAAAGCATCAAGTCATAGGATCAGTATTTCAAGGGAGATATAAGTCAATTTTAGTGGAGAAAGAGGCATATTTATTAACGTTAAGTGCATACATTCACTTAAATCCAGTTCGGGCAGAGATAGTGAATAAACCAGAAAAATACAGATGGAGCAGCTTTAATGACTATTTAAAAATTGAAAAATCAATTCATTGGACATTCACGGATGATATTTTGAGAATGTTTTCAGGGGGACGAGAAGCACATAAGACTTTCGTTTATAACTTCATGATTAAGGGTAATGAAATCCGAAAGGAAGATATCAGTGGAAAATATGCGATACTAGGAGGAAAAGAATTTATAGATAAAACGATAAAGAAATTCAAATCTGAAACTGAAAAAAGTGATCTGCGCGAAAAGCCTGACTTAAAGCACCTGAGTAAGCTAAACAGAGAAGATATAAAAAATATAATCCTAAGAACTTTTCAGGTTAATGAAGAGGAACTATTGATTAAGAAAAGAGGAAATATATACAGGAAAATATATTTATATGGATTAAAAAAATATACTGATTTGAGCTTGCAAGAGATAGGTGAATTATCTGAGATGGATTATGCAGCAGTATGTCAGATGGTGAAGCGATTTATATTGGATTCAGAAAAGAATGCCAAACTGAAATTGATAGTGAAAAAATTTGAAAAAGAAGTTAAGAATTATTGAATATCAAATGTTGAGATTCGACCCCCTAACTTTTTATTAAATATCAAATGTTGAGACGCGACCCCCTAACTTTTTATTAGTTTCCTTTTTTCCCTTTTCCTCTCCTTTTTCCGACCGTAATGCTGATCGAGTCGCTGCCAGTGTTGCAATCTGAGTCGGTGACTTTAGCGGTGATTGTGTGGTTACCATCGCTGAGCGTCGTGGAGAAGTTGCCTCCGGTGCCGATATGGCCGTCTTTATCCGAATACCACACAAGGCTTCCGGTCAGGTCGCCGTCAGGAATGTCAACGGCACTCCCTACAAAGTTGATCAAAGCTCCAGAAGCAAAAGTCGAGCCGTCCGAGGGCGACAATATAGTCACAGTAGGCGGATTGGCAAAATCTCCGAAAGCCAGAATCGATAAAAAGCCATCATATTTCCCACCATTATAGGTCTCATCGTAGGCCCCGGGGGTGATAGGAAAATCTTTCCGGGAAGAGGTTTCTCCCGACATGTAAGCGCTGATAATGTTATTGCTATTGCAAGTGGTAGTATGTAAAGCAAGACCACGAGGTTTGTCAGCACCTTCGCCTCCAAAATAGGTAGAAGACAGAAAGCTTGGGGGACCTGTCACTGAGGGATCCAGAACAGCCAGAAAAGTGTCATATTTCTGGCCGTTGTAGGATGTATCAAAGGCATTTTCTGTTGTGGGAAAGTCACTGGAGAAGGTGCCTCCAAATACATATGCTTTGTCCGATTCGTCAAGGGCAATGGAAAAGCCCATGTCATACGAGGTTCCTCCTAGGTATGAAAAGTAGAGCAAGCTGTTAACTCCATTTGACGCAGCAGGATCAAACACAGCCAAAAAGCCGTCGTAGGAGCCATTTTGAGACATGATCTGTCCCGTCACGTACGCATTGCCAACATTATCAATGGCAATATCAAAGCCCTCCTCCTCATACATGGATTCGTATCCTCCTAGATAGGTGAAGTATATAACATCTCCAATAGAATCGAGCTTTGCCACAAAGGCGTCAGTCGGGCCCTCGAGTTCGGTCTGGTAGCCGTTTATAGGAAAAGATGTAGGAAAACTAGTGGAAAGTGAAGATGTCATTCCTGTAATGTAGGCGCAGCCTGAGGCATCAACGGCAATACCATGTCCGCGTTCTCCACCACTGCCCCCAATAAATGTGCCGTATACGAGCTTTAACGGAGGATCCAACGGTTCCCCTGTTGTGGAATCCACCATTTGTTCAAACTTCGCCACAAAGGCGTCATTGGCTCCGCTGTGCGGGGTCCCGTCCCAGGTGTCGTCCAATTTGCTAAAAAAACCAGGATCGTCGGTTTTTCCTGTAACGTAGACTTCGCCAGACGAGGCCACAGCAATGTCAACATTATTTCCCAAACCAATTAGACCACTACCTTTCCCGATGGTTGTCTCGTAAGCTAATGATCCATCACCTTTACCGAACTTAGCCACAAAGATTGACCAATCGTCTATAAATCTCCTTCCTACCACGTACACATTGTCCGTATCCAAGGCTATCCCGCCGCGAAACGCATCTGGTAAACTGGACCACTCAACGAAGTCTCCACCGCTAATGCCAAAGGGATTTAGCTTCGCTACACCACCGCCGAGGAAGTGCGCTGAATAGACATAACCCTCGTCATCAACCACGATGGATCCACCGTGATTCTCATTCTTATTTCCAAGGAACGTCGAGTAGGTCAATTCCTGATCGGGAGACCCGTCTTGGCCGAGAGCCAGAATTCCAAAGCTCCCAACCAAAAAGAGACATCCTACTACACTGAAGACCAAAAGATTGACTTTGCGCATGATGAAAACCTCCTTTATTTCTGTTTTCTGCTTTAAAATTAGCTTTTTTATTCAGAGGAGTTGTTAATTCTATGTAAAAAATTGTAAAAATTTGTAAAAAAGCAGGCTAAAAGTGAGGAAAAAGGTGGAAAAGGGAAAAAAGGATTATTTAAAAGTTCGATACCTTCTGAACGTCATTGCTTCATTAATGATTTTGACCCAACGTCTCTATTTCTAGGCAATTGATCTTGTCTTTTTTAGAGTGATATTTTCATTACAGGGTATCAGCGATGTGAACATTGCAGAAGAGAGAATGCGATTCGCCATGCGACTGAAAAGGAAATTTCCCTAAATGTAATAATTGACAAATACATTTTCAAACCTGTAATTTAGACATATTCCTAATACAGAGGAGAAAGAAATGGCTAGATGCGCGAGAATCGTGGGAACAGGCTCATACTTTCCTAA
>CAYGBE010000137.1:0-3305 GCA_964348065.1 uncultured archaeon | reverse complement strand
GCGACCTCTTGTGGGCATCGCTCCTTACACTTCAGACACATGGCGCAGGCCCATAAGATGCCGGAATCGATTACATCGTCGATAAAGCCAAGCCTTGTCAGACTTACCACTTCATGGGGCTTCAGTTCCAGCATCTTCATCGATGGACAGCCTGAGGTGCATCTTATGCATTGGTAGCAGAGGTAGGGTTTGTGTTCTCCGATTTTGTTTAGCACTTTTTTTTGGAGGGCTTTATTTCGGAGCGAGCTTATCTGCACGGTTTAGGAGCCTCTCATATTCGCTCGCTGAGAGGGTTAATAAGATTTCGTTTGCCTCTTTCGGCGTTGCGTCTATGTCGAATAAGGTTTTGATTATTCTGTCGAATTGGTCTAGTCGGATGTAGGTGTGGTGTCTGAATAGGGCTAGGCACAGTTCTGTTAGTCTTCTGAACTTGACGAGGTGTGGTTTGACGTGGCGCATGGTCTCTATCGCCCTTCCCGTTGTCGCTGTGAAGTAGCGTGTTCGTTCTCTTGTTGCTCCGTGTATTCTTGTGCGTGGTATCACCCCTACGAGTCTAGCGCCCTCTTCCACTGTTTCTCTTGATTGCAGTTCGTTCATCTCTACGGATAGGTAGGGGTTGGCGTATCTGTAGAGGTATCTGTAGCCGTCTATGCGGTTTCTCCGTTGGATTCGTCTTGTCCATCCGAGCGAGCCTTCGGTGTCTAGCAGGAGCGCCAGCCACCTAGCGTTCTCTGGCTTTTCAAGCTCGGGCGTTGTGACCTCTATTAGTCGTAGCGGATTCGATGACCTAGCGGGCATTATGATTTCTTCGAGAATCCCTCGGGGAGAGTGTAGGTCACGCACAGTAGTCCTTCCTAGTCCCTAAGTATGTCTCTCCAGCCTCGCTCTCCACGTGCTTTGCGCTCCTTCGCCTCTTTCTCGCCGTCTTTCTCAACTGCGCTGGCTGTCATTCTTTCGCTCAATTCCTGCCACGACCTCCAATCCTCGTTCATTTCGAGCCATGCCTTGAACCATTCCATGACTTCAGTAGGGTCTTTGTTCGTTTCTACAACAACTTTCATAGGGCTTGACCCTTCGTCAAACATCTTGAAGACCTGTGAAGGCGAGACCTCTTTCATCCTCTTTGAGACCTTAGCTATGGTTCTGTTGGAAACGTGCAGTTCCTTCGCTATCACGTTCCAGCGTTTGCCCTCTAAGAGGGCTTCTTCTATTTCGGCTTCCTTCTGTGTCCTCAAGAGGTATCACGAATGGGTTTTTCTAACGGATGTAGAGTTTTGTCGAGTCCCTCTTCAGCAGTTCCGCCTCGGTCTTGACGTGCCCACCAACCCCTACGTGAGAGGGGTCTAAACGGTCTTTCTCGTGTTCTGGCTTCTCCGCTTTGTCGTTGCCGCTCATAGTGCGGATTGCCTCTCCTTCTTCGCTGCCTTAGCCTCTTCGGGAGACTTCCAGCCCCTCTCCACAAGCGCCTTCTCAAACTTCGGCTTGCACTGTGGACACTCCAGATACTCCCTAGCGCTCCTATGTGTTCCTTTCGGGGCTGAGGCTTCCTGTCGATGCCCGACAAGGTGTCTCACAAACTCTTCCAAGTCGTCTGTGCTGAAGCCACAGCCTTTGCCTTTACAGGCATATTTCGCCATGTCTTCTCTCTCCGTTCCTAGATAGCAGACTTACGCCTGCGCTCTGGCTCAGGCTTCTTCCATCCCTTCTCAAGCAGCACCTTCTCAAAGTTCGGGAAACACTCGGGGCAGTCCAAGAACTCCGCAACGCTTCTGTGCTTTCTAGGTGTCGCTTCTTCCTCAGCCTTCTCCAACTCTTCCCCAACAGTGTGCAAGACGTAGGCTCGCAGACTGTCTGTGACATACTCGCATCCCTCCTCGCTGCAACGATAGAGAGACGCCAGACTAGGTTTCGCCTCAGACAATTCCGCACGGAGCGCCTGAATCTCTTCGTGGAACTCGTCAAACCTGTCCTTGAGGACTTGTGCAAAGTGGCTCAACTCGTGTTTTGTGACGTATTCCTCTTCTTCACTCATCTCTGTCACTACCTCCTAAATACCGCCTAACTTCCATATAAAACTTACTGCGGAACGAGGTAGCTAAGAGGTAGCATGAGCACTCCTACTCTCACATACATATACACAACACTTATCAGCCTTAAATGACACCTTGATATAGGAGGATATATGAATGACTGCTGAGAAATTGACGGCGAAAAGGGTCTTGCTTCCGCTTATCCTCGTGGCTTTTGCTCTCATCTATATTGGCGTCAACGTGTCATGGCTAGCCTTCCTGCCTACATGCGGTCTAGTGATTCTGCTGGGCATCATCTATTGGGAGAAACGTGAGCACGAGAAGAAACCTCGCAGGCATATAATGCTCTCCGTCTTGGCGATGATGACTCTCTTAACTCCTTTAGCAGTTCCAACAGTTTCAGCTACTCTCTATGATGGACACTCTGAGTGCACGTGGACAGTCCCGCCACACTTCCTAGACGTAGCTGTGGACACCGAAGCCGACATAATAACCTTCATGTGGGAAGGCTCAGACTACATCATCATACCTGTTCCAGCCGTTAGAAATCCGTTGACCCCTTGCTGGGTGGTCTCTGATGATAAAGGCTACTACAACTTCCACGGCATAGTCAATGGAACTCTGCCCCACTCAGGCTCACACACCATAGAAGGCTACACTCACACTGGAACATGGCTAACAGTTGAAGTCACATGGCAGTATAGCAACAGTGTTGTGTTCATAACTGTTCCTCTTAAAGTGAATATCTATCTAGCAGAAGAGTCCAGTGGTGATGGTGACGGTCACGGTGGCGGCACTCCTTGGGTTTACATCTCACCAGACTCAACCAATCAGAAATAACGTGTCTGCCGTTCTGTGCCCCTACTGGAAGAAGTGCCCACGCCCCGACAAAGCCAAGAAAGACGACAAAAAAAGCAAATGCAACCGCAGAAAACAATGGACAAAGTGCCTCGCCTTCCAATACCTAGCGGAACACTTCTAAACATGCTATGCCCTAAATGTGGAAAGACGATTACAGCCTATTACTACGAGCTAGAGCTAGTCAAAGACGGCATAGCGTGCATCCCAGCGTGTCCGTGCTGTGGCGCTCGCTTAGACCGAAAAGCCAGCTAAGTCATCCAATGTGGACATGTTCTTAACCCTCAACGAACAAACTGACATATATAGATATTATTGTGACGATCGCAAACCTTTTCTTAAAGGCACATTTTCTTACATTGAACCACTGCAATCAGGTTGTATAACCTTGAGAAATAAGCGAAGCATATTGGTGAT
>CAYGBE010000136.1:0-3101 GCA_964348065.1 uncultured archaeon | reverse complement strand
ATTCGCCAATAGTAGGTTTTAGCCATTTCAAGTGTGCCTGGAATATAGGTTGCAGTTCCCTGTGGGAGTCCCCCGGCAGCGTTGTCCACATCGTCAAAATTGTCACCAAAATACAGGGTGTGTAGTTTCGCACCAAAGCCCGCTACCCAGGTTAGAACCGGTGTATGCGTTACATCCACAGCGCCTTTAGCCGGGCTCGGACTGCTCACAGCACCTTCAGTAATAAAGCTCCAGACGTCGCCTTTATGGGTTTCGAGAATATCAAACTCATCAACCCGCCAGTAGTAAGTCTTGGCCATTTTAAGCGTGCCGGGAGAATAAGTTGCAGATCCCTGAGGGGATCCACCTGTGGCATTGTCCACTTCCTCAAAAGTTTCGCCAAAATAAACTGTATGTAATTTAGAACCAAAACCTGGCGTCCAGCTAAGCTGCACATCCGGGTCTACCTGTTCAGCGGCATCAGCCGGATCAGGTGCATAGGCGGTCTTGGGGGGAACCGAAAAGCTCCAGACATTACCTTTCCATGGGCTATTCGGCTCGGTGTCGTTGACCTCATCGATTCGCCAATAGTAAGTTGTGCCCGGAACAAGACCATCCGGAAAAGGGAATCCAGGGAAGCCGACAACAAGAAATCTCTCGATCTGATTACCCACCAATGCTTCGGCGGCACCGTCATTCACTTTGTCAAAATTATCGTCAAAATATACATCGTGCGAGGCCGCATAAAATCCCGGTGCCCAGCTAAGGTTCACCCATGTATCCGCATGCATGGAACCATCAGTTGGGTTAGGATTCCAACTCTTGCCGCGCGCCAAAGCAGTAACGAGCTCCATAGTCGGAAACAAGCTTGGATTTATCCACTGGTCACCTGAGGTTACCAACCAGGTTAGCTGTAATTCCCGCTCACCTCCTTCATCGTCGTCATTGACCGCAACATTGGTGCCGATAAAGTCGCCTAAGCCCGGAGTAGTACCCAGCGTTGACCACGGAATAGATATCTCACAGATATAACCATTCGGGTTTGTCTTATCCAGAATCACAAATTCGACACCCGTAGTGTCAGTATTCGAATTGCCTCCGGTACCAACAGTATCAGGATCGTCCCAACGGAAGCCGTATTGAAAATCGTCAGTTGCATAGGTAGTACCTTTGCTATTGTCAGCATCTAAGTGAACTTCGACAGAGTCGTCATAGTGCATGTTAGGCCACGCCCCAGTTCCGGGGGAGTCAAATAAAAGAATGTCGTCGTTGACATCTACCAGAAAGTAAATCCTTGTTGGATCCCACAGCGCCTTCCATGTTGCTGAAAAATCCAGTTCATTCTGGATGGAAGTAGCGCTACCTACAACAACTTGGTCGATGGGGTGCGCCAGCACCCCCCACCAGATGTCCTCTTCAAAGCCATCGATGACTGGTGCAACCAATGTCTGCTGGATCTGACCGTCAGCTGGCTGAGCAAAGGCGTTACTCTTCAAACTAAGCACAAAAACAAAAGAAACCAAACAAATCCATTTTTTAGACATGATAGTCCTCCTTCAAAAAGAGTTGAAAATAACTATTTACGCTTTGGTCACACACCAAAACACTCGTTCCCGCAGAGGCGGGGCATGAATTTTTCGTTGAAATGTAAAAACCTCCACTTGCGAAGCACAAAGTTGCTGTTAAAACTAACTCTGTGCTTTGCATAATAACTCCTCCTCTATCGAAAAACTAAAAGAATTGCACCTGCTGGATGACTTCAAAGCCATAGATGCGCGTCTGCATAGGCACAAGTTTCACTAATATTATCTATACCAAATTATCCACTTTCACGTCAAGGAAAATTCCTTGATTATCCTGCCAGAAAAATGTTGAAATCGAGATGATATTTTGTTATTTTGTGACCTGAAGTATATATGAGCATCTCAAAAAATGCAAATGTGAAATTCAAGGGAAAAGGAGGTAAGTAATGAATCCCAAACGACACGCCTTTACCTTGATCGAACTGTTAGTGGTAATCGCCATCATTGCAATATTAATGGCCATCCTCATGCCCGCACTGAAGCGGGCCAGGGAGCAGGGCAGACGGGCCGTTTGCCTTAATCATCTGAAGACACTGACACTTGCCTGGTTGATGTATGCAGATGAGAACGACGACAGGATTGTCAACGGCGAAGCCTATTGGGCCCCGAACGCCGACCCTTCCGCCCCCGTGCCCACCTCGGGCCCTCACAAGGGTGAGCAGTACTGGGTAGGCAACGACTGCGCCTCTGGTTTCGCCCAGGGCAATCAGCGGCCGATTGAAATACAAAAGCAGGCCATCCAGGTCGGAGCACTTTATCCGTACTGCGCAGCCGAAAAGGTCTATCGCTGCCCGACCGGTGTTCGTGGAGAGATGCGCACATACTCCACGGGCTATGGTATGAACGGCTGTTTCGATGCGGCCGGTACATATGAAGGTAACCGCGGAGTCAGAGTCGGCAAGACGGTACTGATGTGCAAGAAAAGGTCGGAAATCATCTCCCCCGCTCCGGCCTTCAGACTTGTTTTTCTCGACGAAGGTCAGATTAGTCCGGATAGCTATGCTATTCACTACACAACGCCAAGTTGGTGGGACCCACCGTTTGTCCGGCACGGAGATGGTACGAACGTCGCTTTTGCTGATGGCCACAGCGCCTACTGGAAGTACATAGGGAAAGAGACGATAACCGAAGGCAAAAGGCCGAATCCGCCGTACAACTTTAGGCCTACAACCGAAGATGGCATCGCTGATTTGCAGAAAATGCAGATAGCTATCTGGGGCAGACTAGGGTACTAGCTTCACAATGAGCTGTAAAATCCCAGAATCCTTCAAAAAATCACCTCTTTCAGGAGCTAAAAAACACCCTGATTTTAAAGTGACATCGTGTCACCATTTTGTCACTACAAATCCCAATTTTGCCTATATCGAGTCCTAAAAAATGTTGATTTTTTGAGTAAATACAGATTTTTTTGATAATTTTTTATGTGTAATCGGATTAAGTATACGGCGCAAATGAAATGTAGCAATCGTGCAATTGTTCTAAGGGTATTATCTTAAAATAAACGGGGCCTATACCGACTCAATCAGTATAAGCCCCGAA
>CAYGBE010000135.1:0-6108 GCA_964348065.1 uncultured archaeon | reverse complement strand
ACATCAAAGCGGCAAGCACCCAAACTGTACACTTCCTTTGAATTGACATTTTTTTACTCCTTAAAAAAATATTATTGTTCGCGCCGTTTATTTATCTCCGGCTGCTCACATTGTCAACAATTTATTTTATTTTTATTTCTCCAATCATCTGCAGCGAACAAGCTGGTCCATATCTACCTGAAGTTGAGGAATATTTGTTTTCAGGTCCTCGATAAAACGCAAACCATCTTTCCAGTATCCTGCCGTAGGCCGCAAATCTGCATTAAAACCGGCAAAATAACGGTTGATATTGTGGATTAAAAGCTCCCGCACATATTTGCTTACCATCGACGCCAACGATACCGGCAAAAATCGTTCATCCCCACCGACCACAAAATGCAAACGCATACCTTTACCCCCGCCTCGCAATTCATAGCTGCTGGCCGTCGGGCTCTCACGGAGAATCCTCAATTCCATATCGCCGAACATCCGCTGAAGGTTTTTACGATAGCGGACCCGCCCACCTTGCCTGTCCACCACAATTTGCAAATCATCTCCCGCAAAATTATCAAAAGCCCGCTTTATAAGTCGCGAGGTGGCGGTAAAAAGCACATTAGCCTTGTTCTTCACCGAAGCCACCATCTTGTTGTAGTACCCAACGTCCAGACAATAGCTTTTCAATTCCAGCATCTCGATGCCGTTTGAGGCCATATCGTCTGCCAGGACCGCCGAGGCAATTGCCGTATCGGCTGCATCAGCCGAAAGGCGATAGCTTCCGGCTCCCTCGTACCACGGATAAGCACTTATTCGCTCAAGGCACTCCGGACATAATAATTCTATAAGCTCGGCCAGCGTGGCCGGCTCTTTATCGAGACATTTTAAGGCCCCCAGGACCGTCCGCTCTAAATGCTTGATTCCCACAACTCTGCTGTAAGCCTTCTTGCTGTCGGTAATGAGCATTCGCCCCGCAAGATGTTTTCGCCTGTTGCCGACACTTTTTCGCAAAATCTGCCACAGGTCGGATGTTAAAATATGGTGCGGCAGCGAAAAAGTGCTCGACGATACGACCAATGGCCCCAGAAGCGGCCCAAAGCCCGCTTCATCTATCCCTACCAGAATAACCATCCCTGGAACTCCTGCTGTCCATACCGATACTAATTTCCTTGCATCTGCAATCAGCCGTTATTTTATACTGTCCGGATGAGCATTATAACTAATACTTCCCTTAAATCAACGATTGAATAAAAAGATTTAGCCCCCACCCCGCGCGGTGGGGGTCACTTCTGCGAAGCTTTATTTAGCCCCGGCCTCTGGCCGGGGGTGCAGACGCGAGGAATACTAAAATTTTCCCTTCCCTTTCCCCTTCTTCTGTGTTATTCTACTTACTTAAAGGAGTTATGCGGGCATAATAAAGAGTGTAGTGAAATTAACGCTTATATATTGCCAAAGAACAAATTATGAAATGTATTTTACGAACGATCTTTATCAAATCATAATATTGTGAAAATTGGAACGGTCGAAAATTTTTATTTTAAGAATTGTTGGGAGATTTTATGGTTCCATCTAACAATCAAACAAAGAAGCGGTCTTTTCAGAAATTATTTTGGTTGCTAGAACATCTGTTGCTTCCAGGCCTCATCGTTTTTTTGGGCATAGCGGTAAATAACTACTATCATATTAAAAAACAACCTCATATTGTGGTACATAGAGAAGATCATAAAATTATGAAACTCTCAGAGAATAAATTCATGATAAAGTGTCCTTTTATAATCTCGAATGAAGGTGGATCTACAAGTAACAACAAAAAAGTCTCACTCTTTCTTCCTCAAAGCGTTGTTATTGATGAGATACAAATACCTGAACAACACAAGAGCTTCTACGATATCAAGGAAGGTGGTCAAGGATATAATTACGTTATAATTTCAATAAATTTGCCTAAGGAAATAATTATTGAAGGAGCCGTTACTTTTTATTCCAATATAGAGATACCTGAGAAATCCATGTCTCCTTTAAATATCATTTA
The DNA here is from genome assembly GCA_964348065.1 of uncultured archaeon. GTDB lineage: Archaea > Aenigmatarchaeota > Aenigmatarchaeia > Aenigmatarchaeales > Aenigmatarchaeaceae > CS1-C013. The sequence continues at coordinate 4,106 of CAYGBE010000135.1, read as the reverse complement.
TTAAGGACAACATCATGAGAAGCAAAAGACGTTCTACTTTAATTTTTATTATTTCATTACCGATATTTCTTGGATTGTTGCAAAGCTGTGATTCATCTTTGAAACACGAAGAACCTAAGAATACTGATAGTATGGAAGAAAGTAAAGAATGGGATACACTATTACAAGAGCCCAAGTTAGCTATAAAAGGCCTTCCATATTATATACGTATTAGGGATCCAGATGGGAAAAGGTTTGTCTGGCCAGTATCCCAAGATGGCATAAAAGAAATCAAGCCTATATTAGCTTCTTACCCATCTGAGACTATTGATGGATTAAAATTTTATATAGTTGTTTCTTGGAAAGAAATGAGTCAACTAACTAAAGCAGTCTCCGAAGGTAGAGATAAAATGATTTGGGAATTATTCGATGAAATATCAATTTTGAAATCAAGAGTTTCAAAATTGGAAAGAAAACTGTCGGAACTTTCTAAATCAAAACGTACGGATCATAATCCAGAGCCACAATAGATATTTAAAAAGCACATTAACTGACAATCATATAAGATTTTGCATTTTTACTACATTTTATGGACCAATCAAATGAATGAATCCACCCATAAAACTTCTTATAAGTTCCCAGATTTCTTTTGCTTCGTCAGGTGCCAGAGCCAATCCCATCATTATTGTTACAGACACACCTATTAAATTATGCGCCCAGTCCATACTTCTCTGCCGTTTTGCAGCTTCTGCTAAATAGTTAAGTTTGCTGCGAACAAATTGGTTTTGTTCGTTCGTTAATTCAAACCCCTCTTCTATCTTATCAGCCAATGAAGACAGTTGCTCGCTAATTTTTTCCACTTCATTGGCTGGTATAGGCTCATTTACTATTTGTTCGGCTGGAGTTAACGAAATAGACGTCTTATACTTCTCCATTTCAGCCCAGAGGTCAGGAGCAGTGATTTCTCTACTGAGAAAATATGCCCATTGCTCCACCAAGATGACTGCTTGGTCGTCAGCCCTCACATCGCTCTTATGTTGAACAATTTGTCTCTGGCCAGGGGAAAACGTACACGAATACGGCTCAAACTGAAAATAATATTCTCCACCAATATATTCAAGTCTGGGGACTATTATAGCTTTGTACGGAGGAGGGAAACGTGTATCAGGTATTTGTCGTTGCTTCCAAGAAAAGTTGGCAGGTTCCAGTCCTCTTTTTTGTAGAATCTTAAGTACCCGATTCTTGTGGGTTCTCAATAATTTATGCTCTTCTGGCATTGCCTATACCTCAGATATTAAACTAACCAAGATAGCCATCCCTGTCAAGCAATTAGAAGAAAGAAGATTGCACTCAGGCAGGCAATCGTTAAAATGGTGCGGTGGAAATCTGCAAAGAAAAAATTGAGGCGTTTGTGTAAGTCCCGCACCAATTAGGCTCCTGCCGTGAATTGGTGCTTGGGAGAAAATAGCTAGCATTGTGTAGATATGAAAAAAGTTGTTGACATCAATTACCTCCAGAAGCCTGAGTTAGAAGACTATCTTGCAAAAAGTAGAGATAACTATGTTGTCTTTACTGACTTTCTTTCTATGGAGATTTATAAATGCAATGCATTGAAGAACCTCGCTAGCAAACTCAAAATTGTCTCCCAGCACCCTGAACAGGTAATTGTACTCAAAGGAACGCGAGAGATAGGTAGCCTCACTCTTGTCACCAACAAGCTACCACAAAGCCTTATAGACAATATACAAACCATCGGTTTCCCTGAGTTCTGCAAACATATTAAATCTGTTTGCGAGGGTGACAAGTTACTATCAAGGGAAGTGTTATCAAAAGAATCTTATGCGTCTCAATACCTTGATGAGCAAATGCAATTTCATCAACACATCGTTGATGGAATTAAAGGATTTGCCAAATCATACGACCCTTTCCATTTAAAAGCACTTAGGAAAGGCAAGGAGTTGTCTCCAGATTTTATGTACAGGATAACAAAGAACATCCTACTTACTGCTCGTTTTCTCTTTGAGAAACATCCTGACGTCCAAACTCATCCCGACTTTGAATTTTTGAAAAATAGCTATGTTTTTCGTTTCGCGACATGTACGCATCTTTTGTCACTAAGATGGATAAAGGACGGAGGTATCGAACAAGTCTCCACAGCAAAACTACGAAATGACATTGTAGACATGAGCTATGTTACCTACGCAACATATTTTGATGGCCTATTGTCGCTCGATAAAAAGCTTAATGAGATATATATTGAAGCTGTGAATTATCTTCATTACTTTAACAGCCACCAATAAATTGCTAAACCCGACCGCAAGTAGCACATCCATATTTGCGACAATAGCAGTGCTTTGGATATTTTCCTTGGCCGAACGGTTAGGGCTTTGCCTTTTTATTTTTTTGTGGTGATTATCGCAGGTATCCTGATTTGTGCCTTCAAAGACAAGAAACCAAAAGATGAGCAAAAACAATAATTAAATCGGGACGACCCAGTAGTTCTCAACGGTCTCCTCAACCGCCACAATCCTTTGATTATCACTTAATTTTGGACAATTCGACAATCCGCTTTCATCTAAGTTGCTTATCTCTGGCCGGTAAGCCACAGAAGCCAATCTCTAATCTCTAATCCCCTCAAGAATCCGTGCTAATCCGTGAAACTTGTGCCCGCGCAGGCGGATATTCGTGGTTTAAGATAGGTAAAATTTTACGCCAATTTTCAATCAAAAACGCTGATACCTCAGAACAAAAATCAAAATTTTCAAAAATTTTTTAACTTACTTTCCCAAATCGATTTACGACAATCTCGAATCGATATTCGAGCACTTTTTTCGTATCAAAAGTGCAGATAGCTCCAATTATAGAGGCAATACTTTTTCGCCTCAGTCCGGCGCGGCCAGCCGCCCCAGTCAAATTTTATCGTGCCTATAAGGCATCACAGCAATCTCATTGCCAATTTGAAATGTGAGATTTGAAATATGAAATTATCTCTTCACGCAATACGCGATACGCTTCACGAGATACGCTATATAAGTATCGAGCATCCATCTATTTACGTGCCTATAAGGCACACCTCTACACTTGTAGAGAACTCTCTACAAATCGACCTTTTTATGCAAAACAAAGCCAAAGTCAAGTACGCCCAAAACAACGTAAGCTCTTTTATAACAAGTAGATATGTGAAAGTGGACATTTGGTTAAATCAGAAAAACAAAGCCAAAACAAAGCCAAATTTGACATCGTCCCTAAGTGCCTGTAAAATCCTCTCACTAAAAAGCAATGTTTATACAGTGAGGCAAAGTATGCAGCTAAAGATAAAATTTCTCGGTGCGGCTCAGAACGTTACAGGTTCTCGGCACATGTTACAGGCCAACGGCACCAGAATTCTCGTGGATTGCGGACTATATCAGGAACGGCAGTTCAAGGCAAGAAACTGGGAGCCTTTTGAAGTGCCGCCCAAAAGTATTGACGCCGTTCTTTTGACCCACGCACATCTGGACCATTGCGGCCTGCTGCCCAAACTGTCTAAAGAAGGATTCAAAGGCAAAATATACGGCACATCAGCAACCGCGGAAATCGCTCGAATTATCTTAATGGATTCAGCCAAGCTGCAGGAAGAAGACGCTGAATACAAACGCAAAAGACACGAGCGCGAAGGGCGAAAAGGTCCTTATCCGGAGGTCCCACTCTATACTACCGCCGATGTCGAGGCGTGCTGTCCATTGTTCTCGCCTGTCAAATACAAACAGCCAATAAAAATTGACAACAGCCTTGAAGCGACTTTCTATGATGCAGGTCACGTCCTCGGCTCTTCGATAATTCAGATTAAGGCACAAATAAACGGAGAGCAACGCACTGTTTTGTTCTCCGGCGATATGGGCAGGCCGGACAGGCCCATCGTACAGGACCCTGCTTCTTTTGAGCAGGCCGATTATATTCTCATCGAGTCCACCTATGGTGACAGAGTGCATCAGGGAAAAGAAGATATGAAAAAAGCGATAGCCGAAATTATAAACTCAACGAATCGAGCAGGCGGAAATATTATCATTCCAAGCTTTGCTCTCGAACGTTCCCAGGAGCTTCTGTATTACATCAATGAGCTGCTGCTCGAAGATAAGATACCACAT
>CAYGBE010000134.1:0-11271 GCA_964348065.1 uncultured archaeon | reverse complement strand
GCTGAGAAATCTAGTGGATCACTACTACCATATGGTCTTGAGGGTTCTCCTTCTAGTGTATCCATATATCCGTGAATTTGAGACACATTTAGAGAACCAGCGTTCTTTATGGTTAGGTTTTCATAACCACCTACCCCACCTGTAGCAACTCCAGTCCAGTTCACTATTGTTGGTATTACTGTTATTGAAGCTGCTGCTGTAACATTAACATCCATCAGTACTGTATCATTGGCATCTGCCAATGCTGGCATAGGAGTAAATATTGTAGTCACTGCAAAAAATATCAAAAATGCTAAAAACACAACTCCAAAAACTAATAGTTCTTGATCCATTCTTATATTCCCCCTTATAAGAGGTATTAATATTTTCGTTATTGGGTATATAAATATTATTATATTTTTGTAAATATAATAGGAATATATGAGATTTGGTTCTTTGGCAATGTTTTCTGTAATATTTTTGGTAATAATTAGCTCTATTTCTTTTGCACAGAATATTGGTGTTTCTCCTGGAGAAAAAAATCTTGGAAAAGTAGAAAAGGGTTCGACAAAATTAGTAAATTTTTTTATAATAACACCTTCTGAAGAAACTATTTTAGTTAAATTAGAACCTGAAAGAGTTATTTTAAATGCTGATACTATTACTGTTAATTCATCTGAAGAAGACATAAGAGATTGGATAAAAATAATAAACAACCCAGTAGAAGTTGAACCTGTTGATGAAGCTATAAGAACAATAGGAGGTCTAATAAAGGGTCAAAGAGAAATAAGTTTTTTAATGGAAATTCCAGAAGACGCTGAACCTGGACGACATGTAGTAAACATAAAACCCACTCCTGTATCAGCTGTAGGAACAATAGGTTCTGTTGGAAGTAGAGTTGTTGCAATAACTTCTGTTAGAGTTTTATTGGATATTATTGGAAATGCTATAAGAAAAGGAGTAATTCTAGATGTAGAGAGTGGAAGTCATACTAAAAATAGATTAGAAATAAACACTTATTTTCAAAACACTGGAACTGTTACTATTGGTGCTGCTGGGATTCAAAAAATATATGATAAAAATGGGGACCTTATAAAAGAAATTTCAATAGGAAACGGTTACATAAAACCAAAAGAAATAATGGTCTTTAAAGGATTCCTACCAACAGAAGGACTTCCTTTAGAAGATTATGATGTTTACACTGTTATTGATTATAAAACTGACAAAGCTGAAAAAAGTTCTACTTTTAAATTAACACCGCCAACAGCTTTGGCTGTAGTATACGAAGAAGGCATTGGTATACCCTTATTGATCATTATTATAATAATCATTGTTATCGTTTCAATAATAATTTACAGGAGAATACAATGAGATTTAAAGAAATAATAATATTGATAATTGTTGTATTTGTTGCAATTCTTTTAATAATAATTAGTAATTTTCGGGAACCTCCAGAACCTCAAGAATTTGTAAAAAATAAAAGTTTTGCAACGTATTCCACTTTATTTTTCAACTATGAAATAGAAAGATATCCAACTAGTGTAGAGATAAGACCAACAAATCAAACAATTGAAACTGTTCTGGGTGTTGTTACAGATCCTTGGAATCTTAATTTTGGAATAGTTCCTGCTAAAGGTTTTACAACAAGAAACATTGAAGTAAGCAATACTAAGGAAAAAAACATAAAAATAATTTTAAAGTGTTATGGAAATATAACGCCTTTAGTTGTCTTTAGTAAAAATAATGTTATTTTAACTCCTGGAGAAGAGGTTTCAATTGATATCTTTTTATATAGTAAAGGTTTTGAACCTGGGAACTATTCTGGGGAAATTGATGTGATTGCTCAGAAAGATATTTATAATTTTCTACCCATATCATGATTAATGAGAAAAATATTCTTAATACTTTGTTTCTTGATCTTAGTTGGGATTGCACAATCTGCATTAATAGAGGTTGGAGTGGTTGAACAGTTAAAAGGAAACATTAGCTCAATAAATTATGACAATTCTTCGAATCTTGTAAAGTTTTCAATAGAGTTTTATAATACAGGAAGCGTTCCTTATAAAGCTAGAATCAAAACTGAAATATTCAACAACAGTAATTTAGTCTTTAATGGTTGGACTCAAGAAAAAGAGTTTATGACAGGTGATAAAAAAACCCTTGATATTTACTGGTATGGTAATTATACAGGCGAATATTCTGTAAAATTGAGAACATATTTTGGTAATGAAATCAAAGATTATAGAAAGTTTAAAATTTCAGTTAATAAAATTGCTGAGTCTGAAAGTATTTTCGAGATTAAAAACTTTAGAACTTATGATAATTATGTTATATTTGATGTTAAGAGTAATGAAACTGTTAAAAATGTAATAATTATTCCTGATAACTATGTTTCTGGTTGGATATTTGAACAAAAGAGATTAGACAATATAACTAAAGATAGGACAAAAACCATAGTACTTCCATATAAACCAAGTTTATGGATACCGACCAATGTTACTCTGAAAGTAATTTCTAATAATGGGAAGTATTACACAGAAAGAACAATAGAAATGAAGAAAAATGAGGGGTTGATCGGTTTATTCTATAATGTAATAGACTTCTTTAGATTGGTTTTCTTTGCAGTTTAAGCTCTAATTATTGCTGCCATATTGTAACTATATAGTTATAGAAAAGTTTATATATCAGATTTATATGATATCTATATAGCAGCAATAACAAAGAGGGATATTTTGGTAGAAAACGGCATAACAGAAATTGATTTTGAGAAGAAAATTCTAAATCTGCTAAGAAAGAACTTATTATCTGTTTCTCAGCTCTCTAAAAGACTGGGTGTGAGAAGGGATGTTGTAGCAGGATACTTAGAAGCTTTAAAAAATCAAGGAAAATTAGAGTTCCACAAAGTTGGTAGATCTAATATTTATACAATACCTAGGAGGCCAAAAAAATGAAAAAATTGCTTTTTTCAGTGATTTTGTTCTTAATTATGATGTCTCTAGTCTCAGCTGCACCTTTGATTGAAAATGTGTCTGTTAAACCCTCGTTTCTCTGGTTAGGTGAGGATGCTACTATCTTATTGAATTGTTATGATACCAATAACTCAATAGAGCAGGTTTATGCAAATATAGTTGGTCCAGATGTTACTCTTCCAACTTTATACTTTACAAAATCAAATGGAAACTATACATTATTTATTGATAATGAATATCTTGATAGAACAGGACAATTTGATGCAACAATATCTTGTAGAAACAATATTAGTGAAATAACTCAAACTTTTACAAGTTTTACAGTTTCTAGACTTACTGGTTATATTAATGAAATCAACCCAAACCCTGCTTATATTGGAGACACAATAGAAATAGATTTTATAGTTAAGAAAGATGATACAAAATTATCCTCTGGTGTAAGCTTTAATGTTAGTTTAAATAATCAGTTAAAAAATCTAAAAGTTCTTCCAGCTTATGATACTAACAAAGGTTGGATATTGAAAATAGATACACCCGCTAGCTCTGGTACTTATAATCTAAAAGTAGTTGCTTTTTATGATAGAACCAGTGTTTTAGATTATGATACAATTGATGTTAGAAACAAAATTGAATTTGAAATTGTTTCAATAGACAAAGACTGGGTAACAGCCAATGATAACATAACTATTAAATTAAAAGCTTTAGAAAAAGGAGGCGTTGTTGAATTAAATGAAAATAATATTGATGTTAAAATAGGTTCTGCTAATATTGAAATAACTAGTATATCTAGACAAGGTGATCTGTTTAATGTAAAGATAACTACTCCAAACATAGGTTCTGGGAAATATCAACTAGAAGCTTATCTTGATCATGAAGGTTCATCTTATTCAGACACTGAACCAATAAATTATGTTGTTGAAATAAAAGGCAAGTTAGGAAAAGGTGTAGAATTAAGATTTATTAAAAATGATGAAGTAGAACACAGTTTAATAACAGATGCCTATGGTTATTATTCAACTAGCTTGCCTCCCGACGTCTATGATATAGAAGTTGTCTTTCCTCAATCTACACTTTATTTATATGAAGTTTCAGTTAGTAGTTTTGATGATCCCATAAAATATGGGTATTCTGAAACTATTTCTGTTCCTGGAATAAGAAATGCTGGTTTGTTTAGTTTTGAAGTGGATTTATCTTATTCTGATATTGATATAGAGATGAGATATATTGAGAAAAATGTTCTAAATGAAGAAAAATTAGAAGTTTTTGAATGTTCAAATTGGAATGTTGCAAAAGATAAATGTAATGATGAATGGATATTAATAAACAGTGAAATAGATACGATAAGAAACAAAGCTAAAGTAGATTCTATAACACTTTCAGCTTTTGTTGTAGGTGAGATAAAGAGTATGAATGTAGATTTTAGCTTGGATAGAGGAAGTTATATTCTTGGTGATAAAATTGTAATAAGAGGAATAGTAAAAGATGAGGATGGTAGCGTTGTTAACAATGCTAGTATAGATGTACAAATTAAAAATACAGAAATAAAATCTAAGACTACTGCAGATGAAAATGGTGTTTTTTCCATAGAAATTCCAGCACCTGAATTTGAGGGAGATTATAAATTAAGTTTAAAGTCAAAGAAATATCCTTACACTAGTTTTAGTGATGAAAAAGATTTTAAAGTTGTTAAGAGTAAATCAGTTTTCATAGATTTTCCAGATACAGTAAAAATAGAAAGAGGTAGTAATTTCACTCAAGAGTTTAGTTTAGTAAATAATGGACAAGCAGATATTGAAGATATAACAATTTCTTTAGAAGGTCTATCTGAAAATTATTATAAAATTATTTCTGATAATATAGACCTAGATTCTGAAGAAAGAAAAACATTGTATATAGATTTTTCTGTTCCAGTTTATGCTGAACCAGGAATATCTAGTGTTACTTTAAAAATTGAAAATGGTAATTTATCTGAAGAAAAGGTTTTTGGACTTAATATATTTGAAAAAACTGAGGAAAACATAACTACAATAAGTCCAGGTACGGGTCTTGGTACAGGTTTTGTTTTCCCAGAAATCAGTTATTTGGAAATAATTTATATTATAATATTTGCAGCAGTTTGTTTTTCTGTAGCAATAATTTTTAAAAAAAGAAAAGTTAAAAAGAGGGGAAAGAATAGTAGTAGAAATTTTTTGTTTGACATTAAAAACATTATTGAAAGGGAGGAACCACAAAAAACAATTAAACAAAAATCTAGTGGTTCTTATGATAAAATAATTGCAACTGAATTTCCTAGTTTTTTGAAGTTTTCTAAAAATTTAACTAAAATAAAAGGTGGTGAAAATGGTAAGGATAATTGATGTATGTTCGGGAAAAGGTGGTGTTGGAAAAACTATAGTGGCTTCAAATTTAGGAGTAGCTCTTCAGAAATTTGATAAAAAAATAGCAGTTGTTGATTTTAATTTTACAACATCTCACTTGAGTTTATATTTTGGAATTTATTCACACCCAATAACTTTGAATCATGTTTTAAGAGATGAGGCTAGACTAGAAGAAGCTATTTATAGTCATCATTCTGGCTTAAAAATAGTTCCTGGGTCTCTAAAACTTAGGGATATTATTGATGTTGATGTTAACAACTTGAGAAATATATTAAAACAAACTTTTTCTGATTTTGATGTTGTTTTTCTTGATTCTGCACCAGGACTAGGCAAAGAAGCTTTAATAGCTATGCAAGCAAGTGATGAAATTTTATATGTTGCAAACCCTAGTGTACCGTCTTTAGTAGATATAGCAAAATGTAATCAGTTAATCAAAAAAATTGAAAATAAACCAGTTCCAATAGGTATAATTGTTAACAGAGTTAGAAACAGGGGTTATGAAATCAAAAATGAGGAAATAAGACAATTTACTGAATTACCGGTTATTGGAATTATTCCAGAAGATGAAAAAATATTAGAAGGTTCTAATAATCGAACTTTAGTTACACTATCTAAAAAAGGTTCTACATCCAAAAAAGAGTTTTTCAAAATTGCTGCAAAACTTGTTGGAACTGAATACAAGTATAGTTTTTGGGATAGAATCAAAGGTGTTTTTGGTAAAGAAAAAGAGTTTTAAAAGGAGTCTATATGGAATTTTTGAAAATAAGTTGGGAGATATATGGCTAAATTATTATCAAAAATGAATTTAGCTTTATTTTCTTTAATCTCCTTACTAATAATAGGTTTATATATTACGCAAATAGTTTTAGCTAATCCAGATACAACGAGAGTCACATTAACAACTGCTGCTTCAAACACTTATAATGGTGGAGATGCAAATGGTGGATTAACTGGAGATATTAATTGTGAATACACAATTGATACCATAACTGCTCCAACAGGAACTATAAACCAAATAAATTGTTCAGTTTATATAGATTCTTATAATACTAAACAAACTCCAGTTGAGACTATAAAATGTTTGGAGTGTTTAGATTCTTCTTGTACTGCTTACAATCAAGTTGGAGCAACATATACAGTAGCAGTAATAGGTTGGCATTACTTTGCTAATGAATTTCCTTCATATTGTGATACTTCAGAAGAAACTTGTTATTTTGCTATAGAAGCATGTGAATTGGGTCATATACAGGATAATGTTGTGTTAACAGATGCTTATGCTGGATTTAACTTTACTGTTACTGATGATACGCCACCTCAATGGTCTAATAATGAAACTTCTGTTGCTAATGGATCAGAATATGCTCCTGATAAAGTATATCAATTCAATGTTACTTGGAATGATCCACAAACTTCAGTTAGTGTTGTATTTATTGAACATAACTTTACTGGAGGTGCTGCTCCTCATAATGATACTGTAACGACTAATGATGGAGATATTTATTATTTCGATGTTTCTGATTTACCAGTTGGAACATATGTATGGAAAGAATTTGCCAATAATACAGATGATTATTGGAATGTAACCAATGATGGTAACTATTGGGTGTATGTTGTTGACAAGAATCAAACTAATCCTGTTGATTTGTATATAGACAATGGTACTGTGTACAAGAATCAGAATGTTACCATAGATTATGGAACACAAACTGACACTAATGGAACTGCTGTTTATAGTGATAGTGGAACAGTTTATTTGTATAGGAATGGGAGTTCTATTGATAATCCAGATATTGCTACACTAGGTAGTGGAAGTTATGAATATAAGACAAACATGACTGGAAATGCAAACTATTCTGACAATTCTACTGGTGTGACTTATTATGTATTTATTAACAAAGGTACTGCTAATATGGTTTTAATTTCTAATGTAACCTGGAGTACAACTTATCCCAATGCTAGCAATGTAACTGGTTCTGGTTGTCCAACTCAAGGATCTTCTGATTTCACATGTAATTTGTATAGAAATACTTCAGGTCTTGTTGCTTCAGGTGAACCAACAGCAGAAGAAACCATTTTGCTTGGAGCAGAAAGTCATCAATATGTATGGAATATGAGTATTTCTAATCCTGCCAACTGGACCTTCAATACAACTAATAATGTTTTAGTGATATCTCAAAATACTTCCACAGAAAATTATATGAATTTGACTTTGGGAACTGGTAGTAGTGGAACAGAAGATAATAAAACATATACTTATCCTACAACTACTAATACAACTGGATGGTATAATAACAGTGCATTTGTAGGACCTGTTCCTGAATTTAAATTGTATAGGAATGATACAGAAATTACAAACGGCAATCCTGTAAGTGAGGTTATAGAACTTGCAGCCGACTATTACCAATATGTTTATAATACATCTGGTAATGCTAATTATTCATTGGCTTCAAAAACATTTTTCTTGAATATAACTAAAGCTGATAATCCTGTTGATTTATACTTGAATGGTTCTATTAATCAAAACAGGTCTTATACTTATCCAGAACCAACTAATGCAACTGGTACAACAATAATAGGAAATGTTTATTTGTATAGAGATAATGTTGAGGTTGCGTCTGGGGTATCACCACAAACAGAAGAAATAATATTAGGAAATGGAACTTATGCTTACAAGGTGAATTCTACTGGAAATGCAAATTATTCTGACAATTCTACTGGTGTGACTTATTATGCTTTAATCAATAAAGGTACTGTTCAACCTAGTCTTTCTATCAATACAACTTGGACAGAAACTTATCCAGAATCAACTAATGTTAGCTGTTCTGTAAACTCTCTTAATGATGAAGTTAGTTGTTTGTTATGGAGAGATGATGTATCTAAGACTAATCCTGAAGAGATATTGTTAGGTGTTGGTTCATATGTGTATAAGACAAACACATCTGTAACATCCAATTATTCTGCAAATGATACTGGTGAATCTAATACTTTGACTATACAAGTGAATACATCATCTGATATTAACTTATTCTTGAATGGATCACAAGCTAATTTTGATATGAATTTAAGTGATCCTTTGAATACAACTGCTGTTCTTGTTGTTCCTATTTCTGGTGACATAGAAATATGGACAAATTATTCTGATGGTGGTTGGAATTTATGGGATTCTTGTACTGATTGTTCTTCATTAGAAAATGTAAATGTTCTAATGCAGGTTGGTTTTTGGAATTTTACTGCTAACTTTACTAATGCCAACTACAGTTCTGCTTATGATAGTTGGTACGCTAATGTGACAACAACAGCAGATATAACATCGCCTAATTGGACTCAACAAGGTTCTAATACAACATTGCTAGGAGTTGGAGAAGCAATAAAATTATATGCAAATTGGTCTGATGATAATGATTTAGACTATGCTTGGCTTGCTACAAATGAAACTGGAATTTGGGAAAATAAAACTAACGATTATTCTTCTCCAATAGACATTAATTTAAGTGTTGATGAAACATGGTCAAATTTCACTTGGCAGAACACATCCACAACAGCAGGAACAACAGTCGGCTGGAGAATTTATGCTAATGATTCTAGTGGAAATGAAAACGTTACTGATATTCAAACTTTTATTCTAAATGTTACTGAACTTTGGAATTACACAACTGATAGTATGATATTTTCATCTGCAGCAATAGCAGATGTCAATGGTGATAGCATTATAGACGTTGTGATTGGATCTGATGATGGGAATGTTTATGCATTGAATGGGACTGGCGGGGAGAAAATATGGAATTATTCAACTGATGGTGAAGTTGGTTCATCTCCTTCTTTAGCCAATGTTACTGGTGGAGATGATTTAGAGGTTATAGTAGGATCTTTTGATTATAATATTTATGTGTTAAATGGAACTAATGGAAGTAAAATTTGGAATTATACAACTAGTGGAGTAGTTTGGTCGTCTGCAGCAATTGAAGACATAGACAATGATGATGAACTAGATATTGTTATAGGTTCTGATGATTATAGTGTTTATGCTTTGAATGGAACAGGAGATTTATTATGGAGTTTTCCAGCTGATGATTCTATATGGTCTTCTCCTGTAATTGCAAATGTTACTGACGATGAGTTTTTTGAAGTTATTTTCAGTTCATATGACAATAATACTTATCTATTGAATGCGTCTGACGGAAGTAAGCTTTGGAATTATTCTGCTCTTGATAAGGTTGAATCAACACCAGCAATTGATGACATTAACAATGATGGAATAATGGAAATTGTTTTTGGGTCTTATGATAGTCATATTTATGCAATAAATGGATCTAGTGGAGAACAGCTTTGGAATTATTCAGCCAATGATTGGGTAATATCCTCTCCTGTAATAACCAATATAGAAGGTTCTTTAAAAGTTATTGTCGGTTCTGATGATGGGAATGTTTATGCATTGAATGATGATGGAACATTATTCTGGAGCTTTACTGTACCTACTGGAGGTAGGATTGAATCTTCTCCAGCAATCGCTGACATGAATGATGATGGTGTTAATGATGTTATCATAGGTTCTTCTGATAACAGGGTGTATGCTATAAACGGTTCTACAGGAACAGAAATATGGAATTATAATACACGTGGTTATATTTACTCATCTCCGTCTGTTGAAGATGTAAATGGTGACGGTCTTTTAGATATTATTGTTGGATCATTTGATAATAATGTTTATACTTTAGACCCGCCTAGCAGTTGGAATATGTTTGGTGGTAATCAAAAACGTACACGGGTTTTAGATAGGTCTTCACCAATCAATTTGAATTATGGAACAGAGTCTATTGATGGTTATACAACGATTTATTCACATTGGAGAGATTTGTATAGCAACTTAGCATTGGGTATAGTAGAAGAAAATTCAACAGGAATAGTAACCAATCATAGTTTTACTCTATTTGGAACAATTAATTGGGTTAACTATACTATTGAAAATTGTTCTGAATCCCAAAATTGTAAAAAAAATTGTATGGAAATGTGGAAATCGTGTGAAAAAACAAAAATTGAATGTCGTGAACAAATGAAACAGTGTAGAGAAAATTGTAGAAATTCTCTTGAAGAAACAATTGAATACAAAATTTATGTTTTTGATACGTTTGGTAACGTAGGTATCATAGAAAATGTGTTTGAATGTGGTTAAAATGAAAAATAAATTAGCTTTATTGTGTGTGTTGATAATTTTCATTATAATTATTTCAATGTTTTTCATGATACCTAAAACTACTAGCACACTTCATTTGATGCCAATTGAAGCAATTGATTCTGATGCAAACCCGTCATCTGACATAATTCAAAGAATAGTTTGGGAAAATGATTTTGAAGACGTGACATTAAAAGAAAGGCCCTTTGGTTACATTATAATAAAGGAATGGGATGATGGATTATCTGATTTGTCTAATGCAGAAAAAGCTATAGTAAATGTTCAATGGAAAACTGATGTAAACCGAGGAGCTAGTAACATTTACATAGGATATTCTACAAATGATGGGGAAACATTTGAAGAAGTTGGACCTTTCAATGAAACTGAAATTATACAAAATACAAAAATAGAACTTCCTAAGCCTTTTGTATATAATTTGAAAAAAGTTCAAGTAAGGTGGAGAGGAGAAGACATTGATTATAGATTAGCTGCTCGAGGTTATGTAAATTTCATAATGGATGTTTATGTTTGAAGAAAAATTAAATAATAAAAGAAAGTTTGTTTATTCATCAATATTTGTCTTATTTTTATTAATAACGTTATTTTTTGTTTTTGTAAGTGCTGATCCACCTCAAATAGATAGAGTTCCTATTGTATGTTTAGATTCGGATGGAGATTGTGATTATACTAACATAAACACGAGCAATAGTGTGTATGAAGAGATAAACTTGAAGACATCTCCATATGGTTGGCTTAATGTAACTGATTGGGATCA
>CAYGBE010000133.1:0-4175 GCA_964348065.1 uncultured archaeon | reverse complement strand
TCTACCTGTTTTTCTCAAATTACCCTGAATACAGTCATACCTCGCAGGGGGAACGAGAACATAAGGATACCCTTCAGGTCTCCTGTTCTGAAGATTAACTAACAGGCGTACAGTGTCTTCCGTCAAAGGTAGAACCCGACAGTCCGTGTCCTTGATCTTCCATTCCCAGGTTTCATCAGTATCCAACTTTGGAGAAACAAATACAGTATAGTCCTCAAAGTCGATATCTCCCCAGGTAAGATTTAGTAACTCACTTTTTCTCATTGCAGTTACCAAAGCAAGCGTAATCGTCAGGTCCCATTCCAGAATTGAGTCATTCTGGATTTCAGAAGCTGCTCTTATTATTCGACTGCACTCATCGTTCGTGTAGATCCGGATTTGCGGATTCTTAGGCGATTTTGGTGCCTTCACAAATCGAAGCGGGTTTTCCTCCAACTGTTGTCTTTCCACGGCCAACCGAAATAGCCTTTTTAATGAACGTAGCTTCTTTGCTACAGTCCCGGGGCTATTACCTCCGTCGAGGCAGGTTTGGCGAAAAGCCTCTCCATCCGTATGTTTGACACACTGGAAATCGTTGTTGCCCACCACTTTGATAAAATCCTTCATGGCAGATTCATAATCAATGCGAGTACTCTCTCTGATCTGGTCACCTGTTCTCATCAAACTGTCTTCCACAAAATCCCTGAGCTTCATAGAGTCAGGTTCAACAATATCCATTCTAAGTTTGCGTTCAAGTTTTGCCCGCTGGCGTTTTGCCTTTCGAGCATCCGAATGCCGTAATGACTTCTGCCTTCTCTTGCCCTGCTCATCCACGTAGAGCAGGTAATACGTGAATCTCTTACCATCATACGATGGTCTTTCCCAGAGCCTTACCAACTGTCTCATATTCACCTCCTTTCTGATGCTGGCTTGGCTCGGATTAACCCAAGCCGAATTATAGCCTGTGGTCTGCGGAGGCGCAACATAATTATTTTCCGTTTGTTGCTTTTTTCTTGATCCATTCTCTTATTTCTCCTAGGGGATAGAGAGGCTTGCCGCATATGTGGATTCTCGGCAGGTCATGCATCCGCTTGAGATTTTCAATAACATTATGGTAGTCTTTGGATTTACTAACTTCCGGAACATGGAGAAAGACGATAAGCTCTTCCTCAGTAAGAAGTTCTGGACAAGGTGTAAGGC
Organism: uncultured archaeon; assembly: GCA_964348065.1. GTDB lineage: Archaea > Aenigmatarchaeota > Aenigmatarchaeia > Aenigmatarchaeales > Aenigmatarchaeaceae > CS1-C013. The sequence goes on along the minus strand of CAYGBE010000133.1, from coordinate 2,996 downwards.
CCCCGTTGCCGTCGGGTAGAACGGCAGGCGGTATGAACGAATTGGTTGTTTTTTCGTCGTCGGGTAACATCGGTATTCTTAAGACAATTTATGTATTCCATGAGCATCCCTGCCTCTAATTTTGCGTTCGCAATATGTTGCTCCGTATTAAAGCCAAATTACACCTCCATCATCTTGTTTAATCTGGGCAACATCGTTTTCAGTCAATCTTGATGGATATAACAGAAATCTCAGGTGGCTGATGTCATACAGCTTACGTACGCTTTGCTGTACGTTAGAAACCAGCCGTGTTGCGTACCTGGACCAGCCTTTGTTGGTTCGGATGCTTTCTACGGCAGCCGCTTCATCCTTATAACCACTGCTTACTAAAGCCTGCTGGGTTAGTTCCAAGCCCCGTCCACGCAGATTGACGGGTTCGACAAAAATCTCTTTAGCTCCATATTCAACAGCAAACCTGACTAACTCTTCAATTTGCTCCGCTGAGTCGGCTATGCCCGGCATTGGGGGGCAGAGCATTCCGTATGTGCGAAGACCACGAGCGTAGGCTTCCTGCATAACGGCAAGACGTTCGGGATTCGATGAGGCATATGGTTCTACCACAGACATTATTTGGCTATTTTCAGGAGTGCCGGTAATACTAAGTCCGAGAAGCACCCGGTCTTTGTATTTTTGGATTAAGTCAAAATCTTTTCGCACCGCTGCGCTTTTTGTCAGGATCCGAACAGTCCAGCCTGGCTGGCACAATATGGCTTCAAGGCAGCGTCTGCCCAGATCATATTTTCGTGCTTCGGGCGGCCAGGCATCGACCAAGGGGCATATTTCAATCAACCCTCTTTTTTGCTTATGACAAGCATCATAAGCGAGACGTTCGGGCGTGTTTGGGTCAACTATGCAAAGGCCTTTCTCATAAGGGTCGAATCCTAGCTTTCTAATCTGTATTCTCAAAATAGTAGGGGTGGAACAATATGTGCAGAAATGCCCGCATAAAAAACCTGTGTTACCTGCAAATTGACATAAAAGCTTTTCTTCATGCGCAGTACGTGTTATTCCACTCTTTCGGGTTGCTACTTCTACTCTCATAGTAGCCTCCTGTATTAAATGAGGCCTGTTCTGATAACTGTATTATTATCCGCACTTAAAATACTCGCAGTCATCGTTGTCACAGAAACTACAGCCAGCCTCTTTTCTCAGCGGCTGCCCGCAATCGGGGCATTTATTAACGAGGGAAATTCCTGCAGATTCATAATCCTCTCCCAGAGCATCTTCAATCGCTCTGGCTATCGCGTCGGGACAGGAGAGCACATCAATATCTTTGTTGGTTTTTCGTCGGGTGATTGTCGAAAGACAGCGTATACCCTTAAGCTGTTCAATAAGCACCTCCGGATCTACACTGCATCGAAGTGCCGCCGAAACAGCCCGACACATGGCTTCACTTTGTGAGGGACATCCGCCGGCCTTGCCAAGATTGGCAAACACTTCACAAAGGTCTTGGTTGTCCCGGTTAACAGTGACAAACAGCGTACCACAACCCATCCGAAATTTAGTCGTGTGACCTTTTGTCTTATGAGCTCTTGGTCTTGGAGTATGAGCCACTTTATCAGAGGCAGTTGATACCTGTTCTTCATTGATGCGAGAGGCATCTCTATATACAGTAGTACCTTTGCAGCCAAGCTCATAAGTGAGGCAAAGAGCTTTATCGACGTCTTCCACTGTTGCATCTGCTGGTAGATTAACGGTTTTGGAAACAGCATTGTCGGTAAATTCCTGGAACGCCGCCTGAATTCTGACGTGCCATTCTGGAGCGACCCGGTGAGCCGTTACAAGGGCACGCGATATTTTTGAAGGGATCTCAGGAATGTCTTTGGGTGATATGCCTTGGCTCAATAAATTACGGACTTTGTTTGACAGCCATCCTCCTTTAGTCCCCAATTCTTCAATAGGGGGATGTAATTGTATAAGCCTCTGACCATTATGTACCTTACTTTTTGCTATTTGAGGTATCGGCTCAATGCCACTGCTGCAGCCAGCGATACGTGATATCGATCCGGTTGGAGCAATTGTGGTCACGGCAGCATTTCGCATCGGCCGATTATATTTGGTGTCCCAGATACTGCCTTTCCAGTTTGGAAAGCAGCCTCGTTCTCTCGCCAGTTCTTCGCTTGTCCGGTTAGCATGTTTTTGAACAAAAGCAGCGAGTCTGCCTGCGAATTTGACAGCTTCTTGGCTGTTGTAAGGGATACCCAGCAGAATGAGCGTATCGGCAAATCCCATTATGCCAAGACCAATTTTGCGATTGCCAAGCGTTATCTCACGAATTTCTTCAAGAGGGTAGTAGCTGGCTTCAATCACATTGTCGAGAGCCCTAACAGCAAGCTTTATGGTTTTCGCAAGGCGCTCCCAATCCAAATCAGTTCTGTCTTCAGTAACAAATCTTGAAATGTTAATTGAGCCGAGATTGCAGGCTTCATATGCAAGTAACGGTTGCTCACCACAGGGATTAGTCGCTTCGATTTGACCAAGATTGGGGGTTGGATTATCTTCGTTAACCCGGTCAATAAAACAAATGCCAGGCTCGCCGGTAGCGTGGGCACACATAACAATCGTATCCCATATTTCTTTGACGGTGTAGTAGCCTGTTTCTGATCTCATTTCTCGTCCTCAGCGACAAGGTCGTTGATGGTATATGGTTTTGTACCCACAGATCGAGGGATTACGTATTTCTTCTTTGTTCGTGGATTGATTACGACATGCGGAGCTTGCGGGTCATTCTGGAGTCTCTCCATAAACTCATCTGTTAGCTTGACCGATAGATTGAAATTGGTAAGAACACCGAGATTTCGTTTGGCGCAGACAAAATTCAATATATCAGGATGCCAAATGCTGAGCATACCCATGTTAGCACCGCGGCGAAAAGCTCCCTGCTGAATTGCACTGGTGCCTTCGGAATAAGCCCTCATAAAACTTATTGGTCCTGATGTTGTCCCGCCGGTGGAGGC
>CAYGBE010000132.1:0-2678 GCA_964348065.1 uncultured archaeon | reverse complement strand
TTTGGGACAGCGGGAGGCGTCGGGGTTGAGCTGCAAGTTTAAGCCGAATCGTTTTGACAAGGCTGCAAGCCGTTCTGCTCCGTTTTTCCCCTCGACTAGAAAGGCTTCTGCGTGTTGGCTTGTTGCTTGCTGAAATAGTTCCAGGTCTCTTGTTAAGAGAGTGCGCTTTTCTGTTTTCGCGATTTTTATGAGTGTTCTGTCGTCCAAGTTGCTGGCGTACTTCACGTTGTGACCTAGCATGCGAAGCCATCGCGTAAGTTTTCCCAGCATGCCGTCTGTGACAAGCTTCAACCTTTTTCACTATCTAGATGTTCACAGTATCTGATCGTGTTGATATATTTATTCGTTGACGCTTGGGTTGGAAGGCTCTGCCGTAAAACCTAAGAGTTTCCAAGACGCATCTTATTCGGGAAAAGATGAGAAGAGTACTTTCGGCAGTTGTGTTAGGTTTACTTCTGATTGGCATGTCTGCAGTGACCATTAATATTCAGTTGGTTAAAGCGGGTACAATCACTGTTCCAGATGACTATCGAACCATTCAGGAAGCTATAAACAATGCAGGAGTAGGCGACAAGATATTTGTATCTGCAGGGACTTACTATGAGAGAGTTTTGGTGAATAGGAGTGTGTCGCTTGTTGGAGAGAACAGGTCAAGCACAATTATTGACGGAAACTACAGTGGAACGGTTGTGAATATAACAAAAACCAATGATGTCAGTTTGACTGAATTTACTATACGAAACGCTGGATATTGGCCAGAACCCTCTGGCCCACACTCTGCCGTGCTCGTGCAAAATTCAACAGGCACTACTTTGAGCCGAAGCATCATTGATAACAGCTCGTATGGAATTAGGGTCTACTACTCCGATAATAGCACTTTTATCGACAACCTCGTAATCGGACATAATGGGTTTGACTTTGGAATCTACATTCATTGGTCAAATCACTGTATCATCTCTGGCAACGATGTTTCAGGTGGCTGGGCGATCACTATAAAGGGCTCTTATTACAGCAAGATCACGGGTAACACTGTCTTCTCTAAGGGCGCATACGGAATCAGGCTTGGCTGGTCACATGACAACCTCATCGCCTACAACACCATTCTCAACGCAACTGTAGGTCCATACATTTCAGGTACAGGTCTCTGGTCAAGCTATTACAGCACCGACAACATGATTCATCACAACAACTTCCTCAATAACACTAATCAAGCTCATGGGCATAACCTTACGAACTTCCGGGACAACGGTTACGAAGGCAACTACTGGAGTGACTACAACGGAACCGACTCAGATGGTGATGGAATAGGTGATACCCCCTACATTATTGATGTAAACAACACCGACAACTATCCCTTGATGAATCCCTATTGGACTCTTGCTGACATTGACCATGATATGGATGTAGACATCTTCGATGTTGTGATAGCAGCTGGCGCCTATGGTTCTACACCTTCAGACCCACACTGGAACCCACACTGTGACATTGCAAATCCATCTGGAGTCATAGACATATTTGACATCGTGACGATAGCGGGAAACTATGGGAAAGAATTGAGCTATCCTTAGGACTCAAATACTTCAAAGAGAACCTTTCAAAGATGCCTATCATTATCGCTGATTCTGAGCCCTGGAACCCGTCAAGGTAAAGTCACTGCAATAAGCTTCCAGATCGTCTATGTCCCAAACCAAAACGCGCAACTCTTGGGGAAACACTCTACCACCAAACTGCCGTTTCAATTCGTCTACAACCTTCTTGTTCACGTCTTCAGGGACCTGCCACTGACTCGAATAGGCCCTTTGACTCAGATAAGCAAGACGTTCATCTGCTCTATTGTCAAAAGAAGCTGTAAACACGGACCTTGAAGGCTTAACAAGCTCCTTTAACTCCCATTCTCCCTTTCCAAGTCTACGACTTTCATATCCGTAGCCTTTAAGCAGCCCATTATATGTCTCTCGAATTGGATTTTTCCGCGTGTAAATTGTTGAGACCATGACATTCTGAGTTACTCTGCAAATTTCCTGCAAGGCCGCTTTCCATCTGCTGATTAGATGAAGAAGATGCACACACACAGTGGCGTCGAAAGAGTTGTCTTTAAAGGGAAGAAAGCAAACGTCACTCTGAAGCAGATTTCCAGCGCCCTTTTCAACTGCTTTTTCCAGCATTTTCTCAGCAATGTCTACTCCCACAACCTCGAATCCACTGTGTTGCAAAGGCTTGGCAAATCTCCCAGTTCCAACACCAGCATCTAAAATCATCTTGTAGCCGTTCAATTCATTGCTTAATCTTCTGACTAGTTGTTTCATGACTGGTTTCGGCGGGCCCCTTGTTCTGTCATAGAAGTCCGCTGCAGAGTCAAAGGATATCCTCATTTAAAGCATCTCAACGGGTGTTTTCTTATGATGATCTATGTAAGCTTGTCCCGATTCATATGAGCGTGTTTGAAGCCTGAATATTCAGCTATAATCCTGATCCTTATACTCCCATAATTTCGCACCGCGTTTATAAAAAGCATTTTGAAGCCTTTGCCTCGGCTGTGTCATGGAAGGGCTGCAGGTATGTCATGGGACATGATTTTAGCTTGCCATTCCAGCACGTTGTTTTGGAACGGAAACACTACAGGTTTGTGAGTTGAATGTCTAATCTTTGAGAATAAAAGTTCACGATTTCGTTCCAAT
>CAYGBE010000131.1:0-8192 GCA_964348065.1 uncultured archaeon | reverse complement strand
TAAAGAACGATCAGATTAATGTCGTCATTGACTCCTCTAAAAGACTTCTTACTGAAGTGGGTGTAAAAATTTGGAATGATGAAGCCCTTAAGATACTGAAGCAGAATGGAGCCGATGTGAACTTCGAACAAAGAATAGCCAAGATACCGACTCATCTTGTGGATGAGGCAATTCACAAAGCGCCGAAGTCCATACCCCTCTACACGAGGGACGGCAAGTCCAATTACCTAATGCGCGACAGCAATGTTGTCTTCGTCCCGGGTTCCGCCGCGATAAAGGTGATTGACAGACACACAGGTGGTGCGAGGACACCAAAAGCCCAAGACCTTGTCGAGTTCGTTAGACTAGTCGAAGGGCTCGACTACGTCAAGCTGCAATCATCTGCAATAATCCCTATGGATGTCCCTGAGACATTAGCGGATAGATATAGACTTTACATCATCCTATGCAATTCAAACCGGCCGATTTATACGGGAGCGTTCACGGAGGATGGTGCCGTCGACATGAAAGATATGTTGCTCGCTGTATCTGGCGACGAAGATCGCCTAGCCAAAATGCCAAGGGCGGTGTTTGTGTGTTGTACGTCTCCACCGCTTACGTGGAGTGATTTGACATCACAGATGCATGCATGCAACGAAATAGCAGGCTATGTTTATAGATTTCTCAAGGGCATAGATGTGAAAGATGAAACGCTTATGCTAGACCTGCTTGGAGAGATCGGACCTGGAGGCGTCTTCACATCAAACCTCAGCGCCATGAAGCTGACGCTTCAACATTTCAACAAAGAAGTGCACCAAATTGGGCCTGCATTCAACATTGACGGCAGAAAAACGTGGGAGTCGAAGGGCAAGAAAGACACGCTAACGAAGGCCAAAGAACTTGTAGAAAACCTACTGCGAAGTTATGAACCAAACCCGCCGCCACGAGACGTGGTGAATGAACTCAACAAAATCATGGATGCTGCGGCCAAGAAGTACGGCACATCTCTAGATAAGCTTCCATGGAAGTGTGAAGTATGAATTGCGCTGCTTTTAGATCCATTTTGATTTGCGTGAGCAATACATGTAGGTCCCAAGTAGTTGGTGACATAAGTCTTGAAAATTGATGCTAACATGCGAAAGGTGAGCATAACCAGTGACATGTTCGATTATTCATTCAAACCGATGAAAGATAGGAAGCTTCAGCTCTTCGCTGATTACGGCTTCAAGTACATTCACTGGTGTGACGATTGGTACAGCGAGATTCTCTACACGAAACAGAATATGGAACATTACCGGCAACTCCTCGAATCATGTGGATTGCAATGCGCAGATGTTCACGGATGTGAGACTGAAACCATTCTCATTGACGCGGAAGAGAAATGCGCGTTAAATAAGTACATTCAGCTGCTACGAAACCGCATAGAGTTTTGCTCGGCTGTTGGAGGAGATGCAGTCGTCATTCATACACCGAGCGTCATGGAGTGGGGCGGAGATTATGTAGAGTACACAAAACAGAATATCGCACTTTGCCGGCAACTTGTCCAATCACAAGACGGAAGCGAAAAGTTGAGCTGGAAACTAGATAGATCACTTCAAATCTTCGAGAGCGTAAAACCTCTTTGCCAAGATTTAAGCGTCGCCCTCGCGGTGGAGAACTGTTATCCATTCGACGAGAAATGCTTAGAATTCTACTTTGAGAGATATCCGCCGGAGTTCGTTGGCTTTTGCTTCGACTCGGGACACGCCCACCTTAATGAGAACTTTGATGTGCTAATGAAATTCAATGATAGACTCAAGGCCTTACATCTTCATGACAATCGAGGAAACGATGACGATCATCAACCTCCATTTTGGGGGACGATCAACTGGAAAAGGGTGATGCAGTGGATCGAACGAAGCGGATACATAAAACCTGTCAACTTCGAGGTGACGCACGATCCAAGATTCTTCGAGGGTGGTACAGAGGAGTTCCTAAACTATACTGTACGTTCGATTCGAAAGGCTTTAGCTCTACTCGGTTCTTAGTGGCGACTCGGCTTCTACTTCGGAGCAAAAGTGACTATGCTTGTCTAGATTGTCTTACCGTAGTTTACACGGAACGTGCTGAAGTCAAAGGGATCCACGTCGCCGTCTAGGTCCAAGTCTGCCTGTTTATTGTAGTTTGCGTCGGCAGGGTCTTGTTGAGGAGGCCCCAAGCTTCCGTAGGCTACTCGGAAGGCGCTGAAGTCAAAGGGATCAACATCCTTGTCACCGTCGATGTCGCCTGGAATCTTGTTGCTGAAGTAACCGTGCTGTATGTGCTCGGCGTCATACAGTGCGTGAATAATGTCGTATGGCTCGTGAATAATTAAGTCGTATCCTATCAGGATGGTATCATGTCCTAAAGTTAGGTCTGAGAACCCGTAGCCCACCACTGTGAAAGTTACGTTTGCCAGTATTCCTGGTCCAGATGTTACGTTGGGGTCACCTGGAGTCTGGTAGAAGAACCATCCTACTGTCAACGACAATTCGCCTAAGATTTCGTTGAAGGTTCCTGCTTCAAACTCGGCACCCTCGGGATCTCCTGTGATGAGGTCTCCGTTGACGACTCCATAAAGATATTTTGCAGTTATGTTTGCGTCCACCCCAGGTATGCTCCAAGGTGCAAACCACACCTCACCTTTGCCATAGGTCACGATGTAGTCCGTTCCTTCAATCTGAGGGGTTCCATTCACCCAAACATATTCGGAATCCTCAATCATCGGTGTGTTGGTTGTGTAGAATTTATCTGTCACACCGTTGCCAGTCCAGGTATCTGTCTTGTTCACGCCTCCTCGAAGGACACTGGAATTATAGGATAAGGTGAACTGGTAGCCCCAAACATCACTCCCGTTGTAGTCGGTATATACCGAAATCGTCACGTTGTCGCCGGCCACAAGTGTTTCATCCAAGATTTTGTCAGGGACAATTGTGATACTAGGAGATTCCACAGCTGAAACCTGTGAAGTGTTTACGTTAAGCCCGCACAAAACGCTGATAGCGAGTATGGCAACAAGCGGTGCCCAACAATTTTTTTTGCTCATGTGCCTCTCCTTCTCTTTCCTTCTTCTCTATATATTACTAGTTCTGTTTGATTTAAGTATTTTTATTTTTCCGTGGAACATCGCCTTAAGGACTTACCGTTTCAAATGACAAGTGACAAAGTGGCCCTTTCGAACCTCTGCTAGTTCTGGATCTTGCTCTGCACATTCGGGTTCACTGTATAAACATCTAGGATTGAATCGGCATCCGGGTGGAGGGTCAATTGGGGTTGGTACGCTTCCTTTCAGCACGATTCGGTCCTTGCGTTGCTTGCCAGGAATAGGAATAGCGGACATCAATGCTTGCGTGTATGGATGTAGTGGTTCAGCATAGATGTCTTTGACGGGAGCTAACTCCACTATCTTGCCAACATACATTACTGCAACTCTGTCGACCATCTGTCTGACTGTACTCAAGTCGTGTGAGACATAGATGGAGGTGAATCCGAATTCTGCTTTCAAAGCTTTTAGCACGTTGAGGATTTGAGCTCGAACAGACACGTCTAGTGACGATACAGGTTCATCAGCCACCAGTAAGCTGGGGTTACAAGCTAAAGCTCTAGCTATTCCAATTCGCTGTTTCTGTCCTCCGCTGAACTCGTGTGGATATCTGTACAAATGATGTGGTGCCAGTCCCACTTTTTTCACTAGCTCGACAATCCTCTTTTTTTTGTCCTTCCCTTTAGCGAGACCGTGGACAGTCAGCGGTTCACCGACGATGTCTGCAACAGTCATTCTGGGATTAAGCGATCCATATGGGTTTTGGAATATCATTGCCATGTCCATTCGTATCTTTTGCATCTCTCTTTTATCTATTTTAAGAAGGTCGCGGCCCATGTACCGGATTGTGCCTGAGGTTGGCGGGATAAGTCGCATAATCAGTCTCGAAAGAGTTGTTTTTCCGCATCCGCTTTCTCCGACTAATCCTAGAGTTTCTCCTCTAATTACGAAGAGACTCACGCTATCAACGGCATGTATTGCTGCCACTTGTCTTAGGAGTATTCCTCCTCTGATGGGGAAATATTTTTTCAAATCTACGGTTTCAACAATTGTTTCCGGCATTCTTGATCAGCTACGTTGCCGATTTGGATCGCTATCGGAATCGTAGAGGTGGCAAGCCACCGCATGAGTCTTGTTAACTTCAGTAAGCAACGGTGCTTGTTCGCTACAGATTTTCATGGCATGTTCGCATCTAGGGTGATATCTGCACCCTGTGGGAGGCTTGATAAGATCAGGAACTGTTCCTCGGATAATGTGAAACGTTTCCATATCCTCATCAAGTTTGGGAATACACTTAAGAAGTGCTTGAGTGTATGGATGCATTGGTTTCTGAAAAAGGTCTGCCAAATTAGCGTGTTCTACAACCTTTCCAGCGTACATAACTCCAATCTTGTCACTGAGCTCGCTTATGACTCCCAAGTCATGTCCAATGAGCAAAATAGAGGCGCCAAAGTCTCTTCTTAGCGCTTTCATTAATTCCAAGATTTGAGCTTGTATAGTAACGTCCAAACTTGTGGTCGGTTCATCGGCAATAAGTAGTTTTGGATTGCACGAAAGAGCCATGGCAATCATAGCCCGTTGTGCCATACCTCCACTGTATTCATGTGGATAATCTTTCATTCTTTCTGAGGGGTTGGGAATGCCTACTTTGTAAAGTATCTCCTCCACTTTTTTCTTTATCTCGCGTTTTTGCGCGTTTTGATGCAGCTTTATGGCCTCAGAAATCTGACTCCCCACGTTAAAAACAGGGTTCATAGAATCCATAGGGTTCTGGAAGATCATTGATATTTCTGCTCCTCTCACTTTCCTCATCTGCTTCTCCTTCAGTTTCAACAGATCTCTACCATTGAACCAAACTTCGCCCCCAACTATCTTGCCCGGTTCTCGAATCAGTCTCATAATTGAAAGGGCTGTGGTGCTTTTTCCACATCCTGACTCGCCCACGAGTCCTAGAACTTCTTCCTTGCCTATCTTCAGATTCACATTATCTACAGCTCTAACTACGCCTTCCGGTATGAGAAAGTATGTGTATAAATTCTTGATATCTAGAAGAGGCTCGTTCATTTCTCATCGCGCTCTTGTCTTAACGTCCAAAGCATCTCTAAGGCCGTCTCCAAATAAGTTGAAGCCCAGTGAAGTAATGAGTATTGCCAGCCCCGGAAAAGTTGCTATCCACCATCCTTGAGTGCCCAAAAAACGTCTCCCTTTTTCCATTAATATTCCCCATGATGCCGCTGTGGGATCGCCGAAACCTAGGAAGGTTAGAGACGCTTCGTAAAATATGTACCAAGGTATGTCCATAGTTAGAAGAACGATGACCGAAGCCATGGCATTAGGCAAAATATGACGCGTGATAATGCGCCAATTACTGACTCCCACGGATCTTGCAGCCTCAACGAACGTTGCCTCCTTAAGAGTTAAAAACTCGCTTCGCACCACCCTAGCCAAAAAAGGCCATCCCAGCAACCCACTTACAAGTATTATTACGTTTAGACCTCGTATATGAAACATAGAAACAGCGATGATCAACAGCATGAGTGTAGGTAAGTTTAGAACGACGTCTGTTATCCGCATTAATACCTCATCAATCGCTCCTCCGAAATAGCCTGCAATCATTCCAACGGTCAGACCAATGGCTGCTTCCAACAAGACCGCGGAGAACCCAACATAGAGAGATACTCTAGCGCCAAGGACTAACAAGCCAAACATGTCTCGTCCCCAATCATCTGCCCCCAATATGGCTTCAGAAAATGGAGGGCTCAGTGGCTCATGGACCCACATGTCTCCTGGACCATATGGAGTGAAAAAGCCCCCGAAAACGGCGATCAGGATCACTGCTAAGACTATTCCGCCCCCAAAGACCGCCAGTTTGCTTGCCTTAAGTTTTCTCCACACAGTGAAAAGTTGGGTGGCTGGTGACGGTTCGTATACTTCGTCTGTCTCTTCTTTGGATTTTGTCATTTGATTCACGGTTTTAAACCATCGTTCGTTTGCGCGCGCGCATGATCATGTGTCATTCGTATCTTATTCGTGGATCTACTATCGCGTAGGAGAGATCTGCTATCAGGTTTGAAAGCAGAACCATCAAAGTGATTATCATGCTAAGGCCCATGAGGGTAGAATAGTCTCTCTTTATAGCTACTTGGACCATGAATCTTCCCAAACCGGGCCAAGTAAACACCGACTCAATGACCGCAGCACCGCCAAGAAGGAAACCCACGGCGTAACCTTCATAAGTTACTACTGGGAGCAAAGCGTTTCTTAGAGCATGCTTATAGATCACAACTCTCTCACTCAAGCCTTTGGCTCTTGCAGTGAGGATGTAATCTGACCTTAGCGCCTCCAGCATGCTTGACCTCACCAGTCGAAGGAGATACGCCATCCATCCGAAGCTGAGAATACATACGGGAAGGAGGAGGTGTTTAAAATGGTCAAACCAGACGTGGAAAATGGTGGGAAAGTCTACACCTACGGTTCGAACCCCAGAAGCGGGTAGCCAATCCAATTGCATTGTAAACACCAGTATTCCTATTATTCCTAACCAAAAGCTAGGTGCCGAGTAACCTATTAGTGCTCCTAACTTAGTCAGGGCGTCAGTTAACGAGTACTGCTTAACAGCAGAAACAACGCCCAAAATAACCGCCAGAATCAAAGACACTGCTTGAACCGTGATCATGAGCTCTAGTGTTCGCGGCACTCTAATACTTATCAGTTTTATAACAGGTTGGTTCCACACGTAGGAGTGTCCAAAGTCGCCCCTTAACATTTTGCCAATCCAAACAAGATACTGGACGAAGATAGGTTGATCAAGACCATACTCGATGACCAACTCATCTATCACAGTCTGGTTTACACGCGCAGGATTAGCCGCCATCATTAGCGTAATGGGATCACCTGGAGCAAGATGGATCAAAGAAAATATGATTAAGGAAATTAGAAAGAACGTGGGGACAATGATTATTAGCCTTCTAATAGTGTAAGCTATCAGTGTCAATGATGCTCCTCCCCCTCTTGTAGACCATTCGACCAAGATTCAGTTTATCTCAATTTTTGCCATATTTGAATGTTACTGTCGCAAACTTGGATTTTACGTTTAAACAGGTAATTAGGGTAATGGACCGAGTGTTGGTTTCTTCCTTCGTTTAATAGCGAACGCGGCCACCAAGCCTATTATTATGACGGCTGCTACTATGCCAATAATGATTAGTTCAGTGGGGAGACCTCCAGCGGCGGGTGCTTCCACTGTAACTGCGCCGGTGCTTCTGAGTTGGTTATCTTCTGTATCCGTTTCGCCTGGAACAGTGCTTGCTCTAGCCCTTATGACGTAGGTTCCTTTCTTTTCCGTTGTGTTCCAAATGAAAGTTATAGATGTGCTTGCTCCAGGCCCTAAGGCTTGCACGGTTTTCTCCTCTGCAATAATGTAGTTCGGGTTGATTGTGTCGTAGTAGGCAGCAACAGTGAATGTTTCAGCTGCAGTTCCTTGGTTTTCAACAACGACTGTAACATTTACGGGTTCCCCTTGTTTCACCGATGTTGGGGAGAATGTTACGCTAACAACAGCCACATCGTGAGTTACAGCCTCCGCTGTGTTCCTGAAGAAACCGGATATTATGTGTCCAGCATATGGTTTCCACTCACTTACAATCTCATAAGTCTCTCCATCTTTGTATCCTCCTAGTCCGGTTTGACTTTCGACAAGGGTTATGTCAGAGTCTCCTGTGCCTACCACGGTGAAGGTTATGTTGGCTAGAATTCCAGGTCCAGATGTTACGTAGGGTTCATCTGGGACCTGGTAGAAGAACCACGCTCCCGTCATAGATAATGTGCCTGACGTGTTGTTGAAGTTTCCAGCGTCGAACAGGGCACTGGTATTTTTTGCTTCTGTTATGAGGTCGCCGTTGGTTACGCTCACACCTTCTAGCACATTGGGGTTGTAGGTTAGACTGAACTGCCATGCCCAAATGTCGGTTCCGTTGTCTGTGTAGATTGAAACCGTGAAGTTGTTGCCCGGCGTCAAGGTTGTGTCCAGGATGCTCTCAGGAACAACTGCAATGTAGTGAGATATAATCATGACAGTGCTATTCGAGCGAAGCGTATTATCTTCTGTATCCGTTTCGCCGGGTACGGTGCTTGCCGTAGCAGCTATGAAATA
>CAYGBE010000130.1:0-2957 GCA_964348065.1 uncultured archaeon | reverse complement strand
TTTAGGAATACTGAGTCGGTGTCTCCGTAGATCGGACGCAACCCTTTTTCTTCTGCCATATTCCAAGCCGTTTGAAGAGCATAACGACTGTAGCCTGTTATAGATTCGGCTAAAGGCGTAGATGCAAGTCCGTGTATTCTGACGGTCACCCCGTAGCTTGAGACCGTGATGAGTTTCAGCAGTTTAGCCGCAGTTTCAGCGAAACGCCTCTCGTCTTTGGAAATTGTTGCATCTTTGGAACGAGGCTTGAACCAATGGATTCTAAGGTCCTTTAACGCTCCAACCAGAACTGAATAGAAGCCTCTTCTCTTTGTGCAAGTGTGATGGTCCAACTCAGGGATTGTGTTCTCTCTGCATTCCGTGTGCTCGCAGTCAACTGTCTCGTACGATAAATTGTAGCTGTCTATGCAACTTGGATAGAGGCTTTCGAAGTCCGTTACGACTGTATTGAAGTAGTTTCCGCTCTGCGGCGTGATTGTTAGCGCCCCCGTAACAGATCTCTTAAGTTCGCTTCGCCTTCTCAACTCCTTTGATGTCGGGATCAGAATGTCATTTTTCCTAAGGTATGTGTAGATCTAGGAGTTTATCGATTCGCTCACCCGTTTGCTGGAATAGATTGAAGGGATTGGTAAGTTGGCGATTCTTGACAACATGAAGGTGTGATAGAGCTTTTCAGGGGGAGTTTCTGCTCGCATGCCTAGCAGTTCGGGTTTAATCCGTGGAAATGGCTGAAGGAGCAAGTTAAACCAATATTCTAGCATGGTGTATTTTAGTGGGTCAGTCGTCTCCACGCCAGCGAAAGTCTTCCTAAACTTCCTTTGCTGCTCTTCTGAAATGCTAGAAACGAGCATGAGATGTTTTCCTTGCAAAGTGTGTGGTGAACCAAAGACCAAACCGTGATCGTAGACGTATCCACGGCTGAATTCGATCTTACTCTCCCAAGCCTTCTCGAACATTCGACCAAATGCTTCAATGCTGGTAGGATTTTTGATCTCAATCCTGGCCAAGGTTTTCATTTCGCCTGTGAAGAGGTCCCTTTTCTTGATCGTGGAGACTTTGCCAACGATCCGCTCAATAGTGTATTCGTCTTTCTCGCCGAGCGGATAAGGTATCAGAAAGTAAGGCTTGTATTCAGGGTCTCTGAACTCCTTCATTGTTTCTACCGATGCATCATAAAAGCTGAGTTTTACCTCATCAGCGTCGGATTGGGAGTCTATCAGGTAAAGGATATCCAAGAGTCTACTTCTCTGCTCATTGCATTCTAGGTGAAAAATAATTGATGATCCTCGATAGATAACAGTTTCTTTCGAAACTAGATTGCGGTTTTGACTCTACATTTGCAGTCTTGACACTGGTCTAAAACAGAAAATAATGTTTGGACCCATTGAGTTGCGTTTCATAGAGCGGATTCATAATGTATAACTAATGCGTAGGATACGCAATTATTGAAAAGCCTTGGAGAAGAGAAGAGTCAACTGGCGACTACTGTTTCACAGCTTAGGCTTAGGCTGCCTGAGCAGCTCAGTCTTCCTTCAAATGTTGGTGTTCAAAGATATCGTTCAACAAGGCTACTTCCTCGCCATCGAAAACAATCAACTGATACTCACGTTTGAGGTGCTTCTCACGGTTTTTGCCGTCTTTTACTTTGGTTACATTTACCAACGATTCGTTCGTTCTATGAGATAATATGTTTCATGGTTATTCGTTGAAGAACACCTCAGTTCTAAAACTGCCAGAGCTACATATGTAGTAAGATGAAAGTGTATTCTGATACTTTTTGCTTATTTAATACGGACATATAATCGAAACAAATAATAATTGTTAAATATGTTTTCGCCGAACAACGTTGGATCGTAGCGATTTTTGAGTGGGTTAAAATGAGTTCACGAAGAATACCAATTCTGCTTGTCTTAACGTATCTTTCCATGTCAGCCGTTATTGTTGTGGCAAACGCCGAAAATCAACGAGTTTGGAGCTTCGATTGGGAGCACCTCAGCGTTAGCATCTATTCTCCCCACCAAGCCTATCCGGGAGACAACATAACTTTACAGGTGGCAATCAAGGCAGAAGAAATCCTGCAAGACATTTACGTAACAATTGGGATTCATGGAGCATTATCTGAGGGGTACGATGAGTGGACTACTTATCTCAAGGTCCTAGACGACGAAGACTTTTCCGTCGATGAACTTCGATATCGAAATTTTACTGTGAACACCCCGCCCAATGTGTCCTCTGGTCTCATATACGGTCATATTTATTGTGCATGGAAGGTCTATGACGCTCCCGTTTGGAAGGATCGTTCTTACGAAGATTCCTTCGATGTAATCTATCTGGTGAACAAGGAACTCGAAGACTTAAGAACAACATACGACGAACTGAATGCCACCTATCATTTTATGCTTGGCAATTACACAGAATTAGATTCAAAGTATACTGGCGAACTAGGCGGTGCCCGAAATTTGATGTACGTCTTCGTTGCCACCACAACAATAGCAGTAGCGACGGTCTTGTATCTTGTATTGAGAAAACCTAAGGCGTATTGGTCATAGAGTTCCGAGCTCTTTCTCTATTTGAGCAATCTCAACGGGTAGCGGCGGTCTGGGATAATTATAGATGGGACCACCCGGCTTTTCATTGTAGTAGGGTCGATTACACCCTGGACAGCCCGAAGTTACAAACGGACTGCCTGTTCTGACCACTTTCGTCAACTGCTTCTCTGAAACACCAAAGTCGAGGAGGCGCCCACTGGCGTCAAAATTCATCTTCTCAAATCGTGTTTTCCTGTGAGTAATAAGGTGGTGGGCGAGTTGCAGTCGTCTGTAACTGCTAAGGGATGGTTGGGGCCGCGTCTCTAGAGCAGTTCCCTCGATTGGCGTAAAGGCGAATAGGCCAGGGTACACTCCCACGTCAACGCACCACTGCACCGTTTTGACGACATCACTCTCGTTCTCTCCGAG
>CAYGBE010000129.1:0-4322 GCA_964348065.1 uncultured archaeon | reverse complement strand
CACTGCAGGTTTACCACCTAATGATTATGGTAGTACACCATATCTCGAAGTATTTTCCGACCAAAATGGCAGAATAGTCATCGAATTAGAGCCTATCCAGGTTGAAGTAATCGGCACACCGATACCGGCAATCGAGTCGAATCCGATCTCACGTGAGGAGCAGAACCGCAACATGGCGGAGTTCCTGGGTAGTCTCGCACAGGAAATGAACATTCCCGAGGAACGTGTTGTCTGTGTTGGCGGAGACACAGTAGTGAAGGCCGACAAAAGAGCTGCTAATAATAAGATCCGCGGGATGAAGCTGCTGACAGAGGAAATCCGCAAAAAGTTGCCGCCGCTTTATTCACAGGATGGTAAAGGAGGTAAAGCAGTTGCTCATGTTAAATACTTTTGTCCCGATAGTTCGTACACATTTTACGGCGTTGAGTTTGATGGAGAAGATACATTCTTTGGCTTGGTAGACGGGCACTTCAAAGAACTCGGATACTTCAGTCTATCAGAGCTTGAGAGTGTTCGTGGCCCGATGGGTCTGCCGGTTGAGCGGGACCTTTACTGGCGACCTAAAACATTAGAAGAGATTGCTCCTGAAATGTTCAACAAATCAGAGAAAGGAGGTAGTTAATAATGCTTAACAAAGTATATGATGCAATCGAAGAAGTATTGGAGAGCATCGACGTTGGGGGTGAACAATCACGGCAGTTTGCTGGGGAAATTAAGATTTTAAGGGAAGTAATTGGGTATCCAGAGCCTGTTAAAGATACCCTGGATGAGGTTCAGAGGCGAGGCCAAATAGTCCAAAAGCTCAGAAGATTAGCAATAGTAGCAGAAGGACTGAATGTTGCCTTGCCGACGCTCCCTGTCAAGCAATGGCTCGATGATACTGTAGCAGATGCAACGATAGACGTTTACTTTGAAGAATATGATTTGGCTAAGTTTTTACAATTCATCGCTGATGTTGGAGTTAGTTGTTAAGACTAATTTGTAATCCACTCGCCTTATAGTCACGGTTGTTCAATCCCACCTCACCAGGTACCAAAAACAAATATTCAATTGAAAGGAAGTCTTATGAAGAACAAGAGAAAGTGTGCGCGCAGTCCGCCAATGAAACAGGCTGTGTAGTAATGTCACTATGTCAAAGAATATATTAAGTGTAAACCATTCAAATCGAAAGGAGTTTAAAATGAGATTGCTCTATATCAATAATGACGGTGGAGGCTTTGCTGATTATGTGCAAGTTTCAGAAGGAACAACTGTTGAACAGTTTTTCAAGGACAAGATGCAAAGTCGCAAGCCAGACGACTTTCTGATTCGTGTTAACCGTCAGCCAGTGCCTCGCGAATACGTTCTCAAAGAAGGAGATCGTGTCACCGTGACACCCACAAAAATTGAGGGGGCCGCTATATAGGTTAAAGCAGAGTCCAAATGTCACCGGGGCATCTGTTCTTCTTTGTGATGAGCAGATGCCCATTTTTTATAGAAGGGATTTTGATATGGAAGACAAGAAGAACTTAATAAGAATGGCTAACAGAGTCCAAGACTTTCTGACAGAGCTTAAACACCATCGCTACCTGGAATTGATGAGACAATTGACATGCTTTGCCGGTAAGCTCCAGGAACTAACCACTGAATCGAGGAAGATGGGGGCATCATTAGTACACGGCTGGTTCTCAGCTTCAGAGCGGTGCTGCAAGAGTGTCAGCGGACTACTCAACGATATCCCCTATTCCGTTTCAAAGATACAACAGCTCACTGATGCTCCACAGAAAAAAATACCGAAACTATCTTTGCTGGTAGATGAATTGAACCAGGTCCAACAGGAGTTCGGCAGTTTGGAGCTCGATAATGCTGAGAGCACCGTCTCTGTGATTACAGAGCCAATCACCCTGGATGATGTTTATCTCGGGCCGTTTAGAATTCAGCTGGAGTTGAAGAAGTTCAGCGAATTATACCAGAACAGCCCATACTATGTTATTGCACTCGAACCCAACCCAGCTGCTACAGACGAGACTGTTACGCATCCACATGTCAGTAATGAAAAGCTTTGTGAAGGTGATGGTTGCGTCACAATAAGAGCTGCTCTTGAAGAAGGCCGAATTTGTGATTTTTTCACAATGGTCAGAAGCATCCTCAATACCTACAACCCCGACAGTCCATATGTTGCATTGTACGATTGGAACGGTGAGCCCTGCTACGATTGCGGATATGTTATGAGTCAGGAAGACACCTACTATTGCTACTACTGTGAACATGATTATTGTTCCCAATGCTCGACCTACTGTCGATTTTGCGAAGAGACTGTTTGTTTGGGCTGTAGCGGGGAGTGTCCACACTGCGAAGAAATGGTATGCCAGAAATGCCTCAGGAGATGTACTGAGTGTGAAGAACTGTGTTGTAAATCATGTCTTGAAGAAGATGTTTGCCCCAATTGTAAAGAAGAAATGGAGAATACAGATGAAGAACAAGAATGTAAAATCGCAGAAACCAAACGAAACGGAAATCCAAGCCAATCAGAAACAGAAGTCAGACTTGCAAGTTGAAAAAGAGACCGAGCACACCAGAAGATTAGCATTAAGATTCAGCCCAACGGCATGGGCGAAGCTGCTCTACTTCCGAGATAAGTCTGATAACGAGGTCGGTGGTTTTGGCATTACAGAACCTGATGATTTGCTATGTGTTCGGGAATTCGTTACTGTCAAACAGGAAGTCACTATCGTTAGCGTCAAGTTTGATGACGAAGCGGTAGCCAACTTCTTTGAAGACCAAGTTGACCTTGGCAGAAAGCCGGAGCAATTCGCGAGAATTTGGTTGCATTCTCACCCGGGTGATTCGCCCGAACCAAGTATCATTGATGAAGAGACATTCGAGAGAGTCTTTGGCAATTGTCAATGGGCTGTGCTGTTTGTTGTGGCGCAGGACAATAAGACTTATGCTAAGCTGAGTTTCAATGTCGGGCCAGGTGGCCAAGTGCTGATTCCCACGGCGATAGACTACGGCATGGACTTCGGCCCCAGTGATCATGAACTATGGGATGCAGAGTACGCCGCTAATATTAAAGCCGCAGAATGGCTCAGCGCCAGCACTGCTAAAAACGACAAATCAACCAAACATGACCTTACTGGTTATGCTCTTCCCTATGACTTCCTTGAGGAGTTTGAAAGGATGGAACCGGAAGAACGTCAGTTTATTCTGGATGAGTTAGCAGAGAGGCCAGAGTTGTGGGATGAAGAGGGGGTGATGGCTTTATGAGTAAAGTTCAACCAAATGAAAGGTATAGTCGCCAGCGTGATATTGTTCCTGCTGAAAGGATTGTGGATTGCGGGGCTACTGTTATTGGTGTCGGTGCTATCGGTAGACAAGTCGCCCTGCAGCTCACCGCTATGGGTATCCCATGGCTCCAACTTATCGACCATGATGTTGTTGAAGAGAGCAATTTGGCAAGTCAGGGCTATTTGGAAGACGATTTGAACAAGCGCAAAGTGAATGCCACTTCGGATTTGTGTTGGCAAATCAACAGCAATATGGAAATTCAAGCAGTCCCGGAGCGTTTTCGCAGGAGTATGGAGATCGGCAACATTGTTTTTTGTTGTGTGGATCGAATTGATGTACGGCGGTTGATTTGGGAAGCAGTGAAGGACAGAGCAAATTTTTACTGTGATGGCAGGATGAGCGCTGAGGTCTTGCGGGTGCTGACCGCCTGCGATTTTGAATCCCGCAAGCACTATCCGACCACTCTGTTTAGCGCAGATGAAGCTTTTGTTGGGCCTTGCACGGCAAAAACAACAATCTATTGCGCGAATATCGCAGCAGGATTGATGGTGGCTCAGTTTACGAAGTACTTGCGCCAACTGCCAATTGATGCTGATATACAGCTGAATCTCTTGGCTTCAGAGTTGAGTATCGGGTGATTTCTATTCTTTTTTCACCGCAGCTGATTTCTAGCTGCGGTTCTTTCAGCAACTAGCGAGAGCTATAATATTGTTGGCTTTTCGAGAGATAGAGAACGCTGGACAGTAACGGTGTGAGGAGATATTTGTAATTTTGGGTGGTTTTTTTCATAACTTCTTTTGTGGTTGGGATTTATAATGATTTAGCAAGAGCAAGATGAATCAACTTAAAGTTAACGTGACAACGACCGTTTTTAGCCCAAAAACGAGGATTTTTTTGCGTCGGATTAAGTATCCTGACATATGTCTCACCGGTGGGTGTGTTATGATGTTTTCTTGCCTTAGTTGGTGCGAAGCACCAACTAAGGAGGTTTATCGCTTTTAGGCCGGAAGATGAACGGAAGGGAAGGAGCATATGATAAGACATATACTCCTGTC
>CAYGBE010000128.1:0-3730 GCA_964348065.1 uncultured archaeon | reverse complement strand
CGCTTTCTCAACTGCCCCACGAGAGCAACGGGCCTTTGTGGTGTAATATCTGCACTTGCCCATCCCGCATAAAGGGGGCTTTCGGCAGCCTTTTTCTGCGGAGCAGCAGATAATTGTTGAGCTGCTTCAGCTATCGGCTCGCTCTCTACGTTTCTGCAGGCAATTACAGAGAGAGTCCCAGAAAACAGAAGAGCCCAAACAGCCCTTTTGATAGTCATAATGTTTTCCTTTCCAAATTACGCAGGGCAAGTTTACCTTACGCCGAGCATCATTATTCACCCTTCCACTGCATAACCCTGAAACATGGACCGTCTCCAGCCCGCAAGTGTTTCGCAGGGTCAATACTTATACTCATGGTTTTTTTAACTTTACTTGATTTGCTGCCTATCTTCTCCTTCTGCAGCCACCGAATCTTATGCTGGCCATGCTTGCTCCCAACAGTCCTAACTTGCTGGACATAGTATCACAACAAATCGTCAAGGACAACTAATAAGGCTGAAGTAGTCCACTATACTTTATCCAGGTAGTCGTTTCCGGCCTGTAGAGATTGTCTCTGCATCGATGCTTGGGCTTGGTCTTCGTTACACAAACGAAAAGAGCCGCACGCGCTTGACTTAACAAAGGACAAATGGTACTGTGTAACTGTTGATACTATTCATTCTTTGAGAAGAAAAGGAGTAAAGGCTAATGCAAAGACAATTAAATCGTCGTGATTTCCTGCGTAACATGGCTTGGAGCGGCGCAGGCCTTGTCATCCTACAGAGTAGCCAATTGGTACGCGGCACCCAGGCCAATGAGAAATTGAACATTGCCGGGATAGGTGTCGGTGGTCGCGGCGCTGCAGACGTAAACGGTGCGGCGAGCGAGAACATCGTTGCCTTGTGCGATGTCGACGAGAATCGTGCGGCACAGACCTTCAAACTATATCCGGAGGCCAAACGATATAAAGACTTCCGCAAGATGTTTGACGAGATGCACCACAAGATCGACGCGGTGGTCATTGGCACGCCCGACCATACCCACGCCCCGGCAGGGGTGATGGCCATGAAACTCGGCAAGCACTGCTACTGTGAGAAGCCGCTGACCCACAGCGTGTACGAAGCCCGGGTGATGGCACAAGTCGCACGCGAGAAAAAGCTCGTTACGCAAATGGGGACTCAGATTCACGCCGGCAGCAACTACCGTCGCGTCGTGGAGCTTATACAGGCGAATACCATCGGTACAGTATGTGAGGTCCATGTATGGTTTGGCGCGAAGTTCACTGGCCCGCCCAAGCCGACAGATATGTCGCCGCCTGATGCCCCCTCCGACCGCCCCCCGGTACCGGAAACGCTCGATTGGGATTTGTGGCTGGGGCCCGCATCCTATCGGCCTTATAACCCAGCTTACGCCCCTTTCAGATGGCGCGACTGGTGGAACTGCGCAAACGGTCAACTGGGAGACTTCTTCTGCCACTACTGCGATTTGGCATTCTGGGCGTTGAAATTACGGCATCCGCTCACTGTGGAAGCCGAGGGGCCGGTCCACCCCGAGAGTGCCGCTATCTGGACAATCGCCCGGCAGGAATACCCTGCCCGCGGCAAACTACCACCAGTCTCATTGACCTGGTACAATGGTGGCGGTTATCCGGCGTTCGTGAAAGAAAACAACATCCCTCAGTGGTCAAACGCAGTGCTTTTCATCGGCTCAGAAGGTATGCTGATTGCCGACTACAACCAACACCAGTTGTTGCCTGAAGAGAAGTTCGCTGACTTCAAGCGACCCGACCCATTCATCCCGGATTCCATCGGCCACCACCGCGAATGGATTGAGGCCTGCAAGACGGACGGGCCGACCACGTGCAATTTCGACTACTCAGGCGCACTGACCGAAGCAGCCTTGCTCTGCAATGTCGCGCTGCGAACCGGGAAGAAAATCATCTGGGACGCCAAGAACCTCAAAGCCATCGGCTGTCCGGAAGCTGATGTGTTCATCCGGCGCCAATACCGGGAAGGCTGGACCCTATAGAATTCTGTTCCGAGGCGGCCTTTAACCGCGAACAACAATAGAACCGCAGACGTAATAAAAGAAATTCAGCCCCTGTATAGAATTGGCAAACAGCACTTTCCACTCTTTTGCCCGGCAGGGGCTATTTTAATATTCCGCAGGTACGATTGCCCCGCACCAATTGTCTGTCAACAGCTATAAGCCACTGAACATCAACATTCAAACTGTACTTAACTCAATTGGCGCGGGGCTCGCACCAACACACCTTGACCGAATCAACCATAGCTCCCCCCCGTCGCTTGCCAACGAATGCGGTTCATTACAAAGATCAACAATTAACTGTCGGCCCTGCCCTCTAACCTTGTGGTGGGACGTACTGCGGTATCTTGAGCGTCTCGCCATCCTTTAGCGCCGACTGGTGGGCGACAATGCCCGGCACAGTCATCGCAAGTGCCTCATAGATGTTCACCATCGGTTCTCGTTCTTCGAGAATCGAGGTGATGAACTCATTGGCCAAATTTCCGTGGGAGCCACCGTGTCCACCCGCGGGCACGCCGGGCGGAAGCGGCGGACGGGCCGTGTCGGGGAGCTCCTTTGCTGCACCGTGATATTCGGTGCCGTCCATCCATCCTCGCTCGCCGAACAAGCGGCCCCTTTCGACAATGAGGTTGTGGATACCCTTACACATAAGCATTCGGGACGAGCCGCCTTCGCTGGTCTTGAATAGAGCAACCTCGTCCGTGAAGGGATTGTTGTACTTATTGGCCCTAGGCTTATAGGCCGGGAATCCTGCGTTAAAGCCGACACACGATACTGAGGTAAATCGCTTGCCCGTCACGCCCACGTAGTAAGCCGTGGAATGTGTGGGGTACCATAGAGGCGGCATGCCAATCCGCCAGCCTTTGAATGATGCGATCGGCTTTGCATGGTAGTGATAATACTCTCCCTCTGAGTAGATAAGCCGACCGAATCCCCCGGCCTGGTAGATCTGTCGCATACCGTAGCAGTCAGCCCGAAAGCAGCTCGTCTCGGCCATCATATACTTCAAGCCTGTCTTCTGCACTGTCTCCAGGAGCTGTTCGGCCTGTTCGATTGAGCCAAATACCGCCGGTACGGCGGTCATCACATGCTTATCGCGCTTGAGCACCTCCATGCAGTGTCGCGCATGGCTCGGTGCGTCAGTCGCAACGAACACTGCCTCTATCTCGGTGTCTTTCACCAACACCTCTAATGACGCGTAAGACTGTTCACATCGGCACGCCTTCATCAGAGCTCTGCGGCGATCGGGAATCAAATCACTGACCGCGACGATCTTGACATTCGGGTGGTCCTGGAAGCCGAAAGCGGCACCAAAACGGCATACGCCGTAACCAACAATTCCGACGCGAACCTTTCGATCGGAAACAGGTTTCCACGTCCTTCGTTGCTGCTGGGTTCCCGCCTTGCGGGGTCCCTGCTCTTGGGCGCCCACCACCCGCACAGGGAGACCGCCGGCCACGACTGCCCCCAATGGGACCTTACTCAGTTCCTTGAGGAAATCGCGCCGATAGATAGGATTGTCTGACATAGATTTACCTCCTTTATTCTGACCAACATCTCTCACCTGTGCCTGCGCCACCTGTGTCGCACGCACCTTCGGTTACGCGAGGCAGGCGAGGCAAACACAGGTGCAGGCAACGACGATGGCATCCTGTACACTGCCTGTTGTCTTGCCTGGCCATTATATCAGAGGAAGAACCATAGC
>CAYGBE010000127.1:0-3927 GCA_964348065.1 uncultured archaeon | reverse complement strand
CTTTAGGATTTCGTTTTCTTTTTTTAGATTTTCAAGTGTCTTCATGAGATACTGAACCGTAGCTTGTTCGGATTCTTTATCGTTTTTTTCCTTGTTTTTGGATTTGTCGTTTGACCTCTTTGGCATCATATGTTGTCACTGAACATTTGTGATTTCTTCCATATTAGGGCTTCCAAACAAGTCTAGGCTGGTCTAGGATGTTTATGATATCTGCCTTTATGATTCCATGTTTTTCTAGATTATTCAGCATGTCGATTAGCTCATTCAGTTTCGCTGTTTTACCTGTGGCCTTTTCAAAGGCTGAGGCGATGTTTTGGGTTGTAGTTTCCTTGGTTTTTTGGCTTTGTTTTTTGATGGTTTGGTAAAGCAGTTTTTCCTTTGGTGAAGCCAGTTTTTCAAAAATTTTGAGGTTCGTTGTTTTTCTTCTCCATTCTTTTGTGTATTGTGTTGTTTGGAGGAATATTGTGAAGAGTATGGTTGAGACCAGCAGAATCTGCATTGTGGGGACGCCTAAGGAGACGAGAGATTGTGTCTTTAGTGGTTCCCAGTAGGCGGCAATTAACTGCCCCATGTTTAGTAATTTTTGTTCGAGTTGGGGAGAGTCGTTTGGGTTTCTGGTTAGAATGATAAGACTTATCCGTGTGTATTTGGGTTCTATTGTGATACCAGTTTTGAACAAGGCTTTTTGGTACCAGTAGAGAGTGACTTGGGTGTAGTTGTTTGGATGTTGAAACGTGAAGTAGCGAGCGGTTATTGGTGGGTTTTGCACGAGTTGGATGTCTCTTGAGTCGAGCACTGTAACTAATGGGGGGTATCCGCGAGCTGTTTGCCAAGTAACCAGGCACACTTCCCAGCTGTGGAGATTAGTTATTGAACCTGCAACTCCAACGAGCACATAAACTGTTGGGTTTGAGACGTTCTGGGATATATATGCGTAGACCAATGAGGCGTCTTGGCGAGATACTTTTTCGAAGTTTTGGTCTCTGTAAAGGAATTTTAGTTGATAGTCTGCAACTTGGGGAAAGACGTCAGTACTTGCTTCAGGATTGGGACTTGTTATGGTTAGTCCTTGTGCAAATGCGAAAACGGGTGCTTGTATGCTCAACGTGACAAGATAAGACGCGAGCAAAAGGGCGGTTATCTTTATCCAGAATTTCTTGGGCAGTCTTGTTTGATGGTTTTTCAGAAACTTTATACAGTTTGAGCAAAAGATTTCATTGCTTTTCAACGTGTCGTCGCATCTATGACGTGATGCAGTCTTGTTTTTGCTTACAAATATTTGTAGGTGCAAGAGTCTTTCGGTGATTAGTAATAGCAGGAACATTCCGAGGAATATGAGGAGCCATCCGGAAAATAGGTGGAATATGGTCATTGCGATTGCTTCGCCAAATTGGTAGGCGATGAGAACTATTAGTGATATTCTGAGAATGTTGAGGATTTGTAGCATCAGGAAGCCTAGAGGGAACAAGACGATTTTCTTGGGGATTGAGCCTCGGACGATGTAGGCGAGGAAGGTTGCGAACATGGTGAATGCTACTAGTGAATAGATGCCAGAGCATGCTAGATCAACCGCGAATTCAAGATGGCCTTTCGAAGGGTTGTTGACTACTATTGTTGGGGGTCCATACTCTGAGGTTAGTGTAACTGGTACGCCTATGATTTTTAGCAGTGTATATGATGTTTGTGAGTTGAAGTTTCCTAGTGCGGCTCCTGCGGAGAAGGTGACGGTAGAGGGTGGAGGTATTAAGAAAAGTAGGAATAGAATTGGAAAAATTAGAGCTATGAGCGTTTTGACGTTGAATAGGGTGAGGGTTATGCCTATGAGGAATATTATGAGAGAGGCGATGTGATATTCTAATGGGTAGAAGGTGTAGGAACCATACCAGTAGAGTAGGAATGCGGAAAGGCAGATTGCGATTCCTGTAATTTCGCTTAAAGAGATTGTCTTTGTTTTTGCTCTAAGCCTTTCCATTGCAAGTGATGCTTTTGCGAGTTCTTTTTTCCGATATATTAGGTAAGAAACGAGGAATGGGATGAGAACAATGTGGCTTACAGCTTCGCTTTGCAAAGCTTCATTGAACAAGATTGACAGGTCTTGCCAATAAACTATTAGAGTAGTCAGTATTATGAATGAGATTGAGATTATTGGAAGAGGGAAATTTCTTGCGCTTTGAGGGAGTTTTCGAAAAGCTTTCATTTTTTACTCTCCGGGTTTTCATGAATGTGCGTACTAAAACCAGCGAGTTTGACTTGTGGTATTTTGTTTATTTTTGGTTAAAGATTTATATTTGTCAGTTTCCTTAATTTTGGTGGAGATGCTTGAATTGGTGGAAGTAGCTCTAAAGAAGCTTGATGCTCAGGGTAGAGTTGCCATCCCCGCAGCCTGGAGGCGGGGTTGGAAATCTGGCAAAGTTATTCTAATAAAGCGCGGGGGAAAAATTGAGTTGTCGCCAATAGAGCCTGTATTGCCTTCTAGTCTGTTTGATTCTATCGAGATAGCTGACGATGTGGATTTCACAGATTCGCATTCCTTGAAGAGGGCTTTATTGGAGCGAGCTAAACATTGAGGTTTGTGGATTCCAACATTTTTCTCCATGCCTTTCTCAGGCCCCGCAGAAAATTGGCACAGAAAGAGCTTAAGATTAAGGAGGAAGCGCAGGCGATAGTGAAAAGAATTGAAGACGCCGAGGAGGTTGCCATGTCGACTACACATCTCTCAGAGGTCGTTAATGTAATTGAGACGAGTTTGGGCCTCCAAAAGTCTTTGGGTTTCCTAGCGTGGGTTGTGACCACGGACAACATTGAAGTTTATTCTGTTGGTTTAGGCCATTATGAAACGTCCTTGTCACTTGCTAAGGAAAATGAGATTAGCGCCAACGATGCGCTTGCCTACTTGTTTATGAGAAGTTATGGGCTGAAGGAGATATATTCTTTTGACAAGCATTTTGATCGATTAAAGGGCATTATGAAGTTGCCTAAGATATAACATTAAAAAGTTTTAGTCGCCGTATTCGGATGTGCTGATGATTATGTCTAAGTTAAATTCTTTCACGTCTTTGGTGATGAGGAACTCGATAGGATCGGAAGAATGGTCGGCGGATAAAGTCAGTGTTACTTGCACGGTTTCGCCTGGGCGAACTGTTGTCTCGTTGTAGTTCCATGTCAAATTTATGTAGGGTGAGCTGTCGCTTGGTCCTGCAACAGTTCTGTTGTTCGAATCTCGAAATGTCCAGTTTGCCGTTCTCAGTTCAAGGGTTGTTTCGATGTTGCTGATGCTTCGTATATGAAGTGTGACGTTTCTTGATGTTCTTGGCCAGATCGTTCCCCAATCAATCGTTTCTGTCGTATTCTCCAATTTTCTGTCCCAGTAGGCTTCGACGCCTAACGTCTTTATGGTTCCGAGGCTTGGAACGTACAAATTGGTTGTTCTTTGCAGTAATATGGACACTGCGGCACTGATGATGATCGTTATCACCACGACAACCAGTATCAGCAGCACTGTTTTCTTTGAAGAACGCAAAAACTTAGTCAAAGAATCAAACGTGTCGTCCAGATTTCTCCCACACGCATTCACATATTCTAAGAGATCCGCGCGCAACATTCCTTTACTTTCATAGGAGCACCATTATCAACGTTCGAACGTTCAGAGCCGCAACCCACAATCCAACGAGTATTCCTAACAGTCTTCGGGGTGTCTTTGAACATAAATAAGCGGCTATCGGAGTTAGGATAATTCCCCCTATCAGTATAGGAAGGACGATGTTCCACAGAAAACTTTCAAACCCTATGATGAGGCCGAAGGTTACAACTGTAGCTACAGAGATTATCGGCTCAGTAAACTCTACCGTTCCCACAGCCTTTTGGGGATTCGAACCCGTTGCTATGAAAGCCGGCGTGAGGATTGGGCCCCATCCACCGCCACCCGAA
>CAYGBE010000126.1:0-4325 GCA_964348065.1 uncultured archaeon | reverse complement strand
CCCTGAGTGGTTACAAAACAAGCCGCGAAAAGGAGCCAGGGAAAAGCTGTGCCCACACAACGCCTGTTTGAGCCACCTCAGGGGAAACTTCGGGACTACATAAACATAGGGCCATAACTCTCTCTTCTCAAAAGCGCTCAAAGGGGCAAAAAACCAAGTCCGGTCGCGGCAATGTCTATCTTTGGGATACATATTTTGCTGGACTTTCGCATTTCATTGGTCTATTATGTGGGGGTTATTGTTAAAACCCATTTAATCCTCAGGAGGAGGGGGGTGTATGAAATGCCAAAGGGTGGATCGAAAAAAATGAAAATTAAGGCGAAGATAGAAACTGGGGAAGTCGTTGAAGTACTGCACGAAAATGACGATGCGGCTGAGGAAGTAACCCAAGAGGATATAGAACAGATTTATCAAAGCGGGGGGTTTAGGTATGTCGCCTTGATACTTCATGCTCATGCAAGTCCTGGGTGATGGTATTATCTTCTTGCCGGTCGGTATTACAAGATTTGTGTCCCGCAATAGGCCTGAAATTAGATTAGTATCATCCATGAGCTTGCCTTGCTTTCGTCCAATCGTTCCTGTTTGCGGGAAAAAGTCTCTGGTTCGGGCGGAAGGGGTATGAGGTCAGCCGGTGCCCCGAATTTTTCAAAAGGGTGGAGGAAGAATCTTATAATTTTACGGACGGCCCTCATTTTAAAGGCAGGGTCGTCGCGCGTGAGCCGATCGCTTAACGTTTCGAGCTCTTCTTAACATTTGTCTCCCCATCGGGAAAAATGTGGGAGGGAATTTGTTTGGCCACAAGATAACTGTTGAGAACATTATCTATTATCAGCAACAAAGCTGCTTAGAATTTTTCAGTCAGTACAGCATCTGCCCGTTGCAAAAGATTACTTCCAAAAAGAAAAGGACCGCTGATACCCAGTCAGCAGTCCTTTTTCACTTTTCTTCAACACGTTAAGCGATCGACTCGTCGTTTCGGACCCTGCCTTCTGTCTGAGTTTTCCAAGCCGATTCTAGAATCGGCAGGATGAACCGCCACTCCTGTTTCCTAACTCCTAACTATCTCGAGGGCAAGTTATTATTGTCAGGAGGGACAAGGCGGAGTTGGACATTGTACACAAACAATTTTAGACCCGTCAGAATAGCACCACTTCCCTGGACTTGAACCAACTTCCATCCATCCTGGTTGGAGAAACTGTAGAAAGGTGTCGTCACCTGCCGGAAACTCTGTTATTGGTATAACAGGACCAACTTCGCAGTCCCCCGAAAGTACACTCATTCTTAACTCTGGTACTAATTGAACTTCTATCTCACAAACGTGACCCCTAAAGTTTTGAGTGAATGTAAATACTTGTCCTTGGGGTGGTACGTCAGGGCAGGTTGGCCCTACGATCGGACCGTCAAAGGTCACCAAACCATTCATGTTCAGTGCCATCGATATTTCACCGACTAGTACCGGGGGCATTTCAAACCACCATCTGTCTTGGTCTCCTCCGGGATTCGTATTGAAGGGTGTCACGACCAGAACACTTTGATAATGCCCCACTTCCCACAGGGTGGCGTTGTGCCCGTCTCCGGGGTTGAGGACGTTTATAGAATCAGGGTACCTTTGCATTACCGCGAGAAGGGGGGTGCAGACGGGCCAGGCCATGAGGACATGCTGGATTGAATCTCCTTTTTTGGTCGACAAATTAGTGACGATGTACTCGAAACGTACTAGTTCTCCAAAATTAGGGTCTACGATCCTAGTCGGAAACACTTTTTCTTCGCCAGCGGGGGGGCAGATCTCTATGACCTGCTTACTTGACTCAATACACTCGTTATCAGCTTCGCCCTCATCGCATATGCCGTTTCCATATGTTCCATAACAATCACCCACTGCCCCGACCTCGGTGACTGCAAACAGCGCAACGATGGCAATCAGCATCGCGCACAAAAGACTTATGGGTATTTTCCTTGGCATTTTTTCTCTCCTTTCAATACTCGGCTTTGAGGCTTTCAAGAAGAATCTTCCTCATATATCACCTGGCTGCTAGATATTTATCACCACCCCCTCTCAACATGAAGGGTTTTCCGATACGCAATTAAAACGCCAGTGTGAGTCTGGCAAAGAAGAATCTGTCTGGTTGTATACGTGGGTTCTTACGGTCTGAATCAAAATGCTCGAATTCGTCGTCAAACAAATTTGTCGCTCCGATTGTGATGAAACCGTACCGCTTCGGAAAACGGTAACTGATTGCGGCGTCGAATAACCAGAAGTTGTCTTCACCTCGTTCAAACGTTCCAAGAGTCCCCTGTCGCTCAAAACTGCCCTGCTGATCTATATAAGTCCCTTTAAACGTGGCACCCAGTCCGGTGGGGTGGAAAAAATTGATCCCCAGGGGAACATAATGGGTCTCAACCTCTTTTGCGCCATCGGCAAACTCTTCATCCCTTTCAAGTTCC
This sequence comes from uncultured archaeon, assembly GCA_964348065.1. Taxonomy (GTDB): domain Archaea; phylum Aenigmatarchaeota; class Aenigmatarchaeia; order Aenigmatarchaeales; family Aenigmatarchaeaceae; genus CS1-C013. Next base: position 1,880 of record CAYGBE010000126.1, on the reverse strand, counting down.
TCATAAAGATATTCCGCACTGAGTGCCAGCCATTGATGGGGTGTCCAGAAAAGGTAGGCGCGGGCCAGCTTTTCCTCCCAGTCCGCTTCCAGTAACTGTGAAGTACCTGCAACCGGATCCACCACCGTAAATGGAACTTCCAGATCCCTATAGGTAAACTCTGCTCCTCCGTATATACTCTCAGAGAATTTCTGATCGATAGCACCACCATAGCGCCAATAGTCTGTTGCATCAACCTCATCAAAGAACTGATTGAATCCGGCTACCTGTGTCGGCTCAAGAGTCTGGTCCGCAACCAGCGTTCTCTTCAAAACCCTGAATGCAGCACCGCGAAGTGTAGTAGCTGGGACAGGATTCCAGGTAATCCCGAATTTTGGGTTGAACTGATCTTCATCCAGATCATCAGTATCATCAACGTTGAAGAGGTCGCCACTTGCCCCAATAGTGAATGTCACATCCTTCAAGAAGTTGATATAGGAATACAGATAAAGATTGCTATGATCGATGTCTGAGTCTGATTCTTGGATCTCAGTAATTGTTTGGGCTGGGATTATTATAGGCGGTAGAGGAGGAGGAAGAGGAATAATAATCTCAGGAAGGGACAACTCCGTAGTTGTCACCGCTTCATCGTCTACGTGGAAATGTCCCGCGCCGCCAACGATGTTAATGTATTCAGAGCGGAACAGATGCTGAAGCTCGCCGCCATAAGCATCTTCATCACTCCCAATATCGATATCCAAAATAGGAATAGGTTCATCTCGTATTCTACTATCTCTAAATTGATACATAAAATTACCGATGAGATCAGAACCCGGCGAAAAGGCATGACGGAAGCCAAGACGTATTAAGTCCCTTTCGTCTTCTTCGCGGAGGTTCGGCAGAAAATCATCTTCAAAGAACCTCAGCTGAACATCCCCCGTTTCGGTATCTCTGTATCTGTATTCAGCTTGAATGCTCGTTTTGTAAGAGAGTTCGTATTGGGCAAAGATGTTGGCGATCTCATCGTCCTGGTCGGCATTGTCTCGCCAGCCGTCGGTCTCAAAGTGTGTGTACCCGGCACTCATGGATAATTTTTTGTAAATGCCGGAAACGGTACCTTCACCCCCCCATGTGTCGTTTTCACCGTAAATGCCGCTTCCCTGGAAGGCTATCCGATCCCGATTAAACAGGGGATTGAACTCGTTGAAGGAGAGAGCCGCCGGGCCTCCGGCGCTGATGAGGAACAGGTTGCTTTCCGCGAGGCGGGGCTGAATGGGAGTGATGTTGGTGGGCTGAAGGAGCTGAGACTGGAGCAGCTCGCTCACCCTAGCGATCTCGTGCCGGGGCAAAACAGAATAGGAATCGGCCAGAAACCGGTGTGCAGAATAGTTCGTTGGATCGGTGTTAACAGATCTCCATCCCTCCACCAGGGCACGCTGCTGGAAGCCCAGGTCGCTGTAAATCCGAGCAAGGCTTGCGCTCCGTGCAGCCAGGTCCGAATCGAGTAAGAGCTTCGACCGGTATACCGCACGGTTGTCGTTCAGTTCAATGGCTTTTTCCAGATCATGTAAAGCCTCAACCGGCCGGTTCACGGTCTGCTTTCGGATGGCGTCATAGAACCATGGTGTGGGATCCTTTGGATCGAGCTCCTTGGCAACGGCGTACTCGCGCCCATCCAGGTCGGTACGTTTTTCTTCAAAGTAGGCCTTGCCCAAATAGCTGCGGACAAGAGAGTTGTTGGGGTCCAGGCTTGCAGCGATCTCGAGGTCCCTTCTTCCCTCATGGAGGTCACTCTCCCGGATCTTTGCCAATCCCAAACCGAGCCTCGGGAGGGGGTCAGCCTGATCGAGCGCGATCGCTCTCTCAAAGACCTCCTTGGACTGTCTCGTCTTCACCTGTGT
>CAYGBE010000125.1:0-3484 GCA_964348065.1 uncultured archaeon | reverse complement strand
AAATCCGTCTGAATCAAAGTCAGCATCAGCATTCCAGTTGGGGCTTGACGAACCTGACCACCATGCCGTTCCGAATATATTGTAGTCATTCGGCCCTACAAATCCATCATTGTCCAGGTCACAGTCACACATGTTCCCGTATCCGTCACCATCCGTATCCTCCTGCCCGGGGTTCACCGTCTCTGAACAGTTGTCCGCTTCATCTGATAAACCGTCACCGTCTGAGTCCCCTGATATCCCCGTTCCGCTTAATGCAACTCGTGCATCAGATGTATCAGGGTCATTGCTCAGGATGCTTATCTCTGCACCCTTTGTCCCTGCCGTTGACGGCGAAAATTCCACTTCAACCCTACAACCTCCTCCCGGTATGATGGTGTGTCCCGCACAATTGTCATTCCTCTTGCTGAATTCCGCGTAGTCCGGCCCTGTGACCGTAATCGTGCCTATTTCAAGTCCGGCCGTTCCCCTGTTCTCTATCATTATCATCTGACGGGATGATGTCTCCCCTGCCTGGCTGGAAAACTCAAGCCCTGCAGGCTGACACGTTACCAGAATATTATCAATTGCCCAGTATCCGGTTGTCCCGCTGATATAACGGTATCGTATCTGTGCCTCCGGCACCCCCGCTACCGTACTGCTAATATCCGCTTCCTTTGTGTCTGGCGTCGGAAATCCATCATTCGCTGCCATACTAAGCTCCTCTTCCCAATTCGTACCACCGTCACTGCTCGCCTCCACCACGGCATTGCCGCTTTCACCTTCATATTGATTACTGAATGCTAATTCCACAGTGCTACATAAACTCGTATCCAATGATGTCGTTATAAGCTCGTCACCTCCTGTTGCTATACAGAATGAATCCACGATCGCCCACGGATCTGCAAATGGAGAATCTATTATCCTGGTGCATGGATTCAATGGACTCCACTGTCCCGTTGATGTCCATCCATCTGGCAAACCTGAGGAGAAATCCTCACTCAAAAGCACTTTGCTTACGTTAATATCAGGACAGTTAATGCCTGTGCCACTTACTGAAAGCTGATATATTTCTGCTACCGGACTCATAATCGGAATCTCAACTATCGCATTCATGGGGCCGGTTGAGTTTGTTAAAAAATCCACATCGAATGTACAATTATCATGCTGAGCAATTGTCTGTCCGGAGCACGTATCGTCCTGGATATCATATTCACGGGAATCAGACCCTGTTAAAGAAAGCAACCCGATCATCAGGCTCTCTGTGCCTTCATTCGAGATAGTAAATCTCCGGCTTTTCACAATTCCTTTGCATCCCTGTCCATAATGATAGGGATCGGGAGTGACTGAATAGAGGCTGTTTACTGTGATAAAATCAACCCTTGTTAACGTATCAGTGCTTGTATCTGAATCAGTTACTGTCAGTTTTACCGTATATGTTCCCGGCATATTGTAAGTATATGATGGATTCTCTGCCGATGAATCCACTATACCGTCATTGTCAAAATCCCAGTCACAGGTTAACGGCTGTTCATAGCCTGATGAACTGTTTGTAAAGTCAACTGTAAGTGGTGCCATACCGCTTGTTGGAGAGCCTATAAAATCTGCTGTTGGCAATGCATCTGAAACATAGACATTTGTCAGCGCCTCATCAGTCTCACCTGTATCGTCTGTGATTCTTAATCCTAATATATACGTACCTTCCTGGGGGTAAAAATGGCTCTGTGTAGGTGAAGGTGAACTGTAATCATATGTCCCGTCATTATCTATGTCCCATTCATAGAGGACGATAACCCCGCTTGAATATGATCCGTCAAGTAATACTGCCTGACCTTCTATCACTGAATAAGGCCCCCCTGTATTGGCAATGACTGGAATATCCGACACCGCGAGTACAACTATCACCCATTCTGTTACCCCTGATTCTGCACTTATATTCACATTCCCTGTGTATGTGCCATCTGTCAGTCCGTCAAGACTTACTCCCACGTCTAAAGTGGAAACAGAAGATTGCCCTGTTGTACCTGAGGTATCTGAGAGGGTTATCCAGCTCTCATGTGCGCCTGCAGTCCAGTTCAGTGCCCCGGAACCGTTATTCCGTATTTCTACACTCTGTAATGGAGGATTATCACCACCCCTAGGACCTTCAAAGGAGAGGGATTCAGGGGTTATTTCCATATGAGAGTAAGGAATAATTCCATAAACGTCTATCTTTCTTGAAATAAGCAATGCTACATATAGTCTGTTACTGTCTCCCATGGTTATTCCCAGGGGTGTTCTCATCGGATGAGCCTGGTCAAACACAGCTCCCAAATATGTGCCGCTCCTTGAATATACAAGCACCACATTATGCTGTGTATCGGTAACGTATATCCTCATCTCAGTATCTATCGTTATATGCTGGGGTTTAAACATCTGTCCGACTTCCTGTCCAAATGCACTAAAACTGTCCTTATACACCCCGCTCATATCAAAAAACTGTATCCTCGCCCCTTCAACCCAGGAACCACCATAATCACCTTGTATATATGTTAATGGCCGATCAAGGACAATAATCTCTTGTTCCCCGGTAACTTCATCTATTTCCCTTATTTCTAATGACAAAGGCTTATTAAATTCTCCATCTCCATATCCGGAAACACCAAAAGAGGAATCATACGAACCATCAGGTTTGTAAATCTTTACCTTATCCTCATGCCTGTCCGCTACATAAACGTATCCAGTGCTCCTGTCTATCGCTATATCATTTGGCTGTGAAAATTCCCCGTCACCTGAGCCAAGTTTGAATAAAAAATTTAAATCCGTATCATAAACCTCTACATTTCCTCTGTGATTAAGTGTATTGTAGTGATTTCCTATAAAAATCCTTCCGTTCCTGTCCACCGCAACGCTTATTGGTTTGTTCAATCCTAAAATTGTATCTTTATATGTGCCGCTCTGAGAGTAAATGAGAAGTCTGTTATTGATTGATTCTGTTACATATATTCGTTCACTGTTATCAAGGGCTAGAGCAGTTGGTGCGTTTATATTGATTGTGACCGGATCGAGCCTCTGATAATCAGGCATTTGTGCACATACAATATTTATATAACAGATTGTTATGAGGCAGTAAAAGAGGAATAATCTTCTCAATGAGTAAAAAACGGGTTTCATTTTTGATAACCCCTTGTTTTAAGACCTTAAAACAAAAAGATGATTTTCTTATAAAAGCAAGATAAGTATTTCTCTTTAATATAAAGAAGCAAAAAATGTACCAATGATAATCTATTGAAAAATAAAGATTTTTTTAAAACTGGCTGCCGGAATGTGAGCTAAATCACATATGTCATGTGACACATAGTGTGCACTTTCACGCAATTTGAGTACCGATCTTAGTGAAGCTCCCCGCCTACAAGGCGGAGCATCTTAATTCTCCTCCCCCTTGACGGGGGAGGATTAAGGTGGGGGTGATTGATTAATTTGTTCCCCCTCACCCTTTCCCTCTCCCGCCAGGGGAGAGGGGATTTGA
>CAYGBE010000124.1:0-7054 GCA_964348065.1 uncultured archaeon | reverse complement strand
TGGCGAGTGAAATTCCTCTCACGTGCTTCCTGGGCGAAGGGTATTGCCTGGCCGCGGAGGACAACAAAGCGAGGCAGACACTCGAAGAGGGCCTGGAAATGGCAGAGCGCTGTGGAACGAGGTATTTTGTTGGGTTTGCTAACCGCCTCTTGGGTGAGATCACCCTGAAAACCAACGCGTCTCAGGCAGCACCCCACTTCGAGAAAAGCATCGCCGTCCTTCGAGAGATCAAAGCCGAAAACGAGTTAGCGCTTGCCTACGGGGGTTATGGTCGGCTCCACAAGCAGCAGGGCCAAATCGCCCAGGCCCGCGAGTATCTAACGAAGGCCCTACAGATCTTTGAACGGCTGGGCACCCTGATCGAATCGGACAAGGTTAGAAAGGAGTTGGCCGAGTTGCCAGAAGAAGGCTGAGTGTTCATCGGAATGGAGATATCGTTTCTCACCAGGACCATTAAGATCATTTTTTCCTCTGATGCATTCTGTTGAATTCAAGATGAAATCGCAAGCGAGAAGGTGACCGAAAACCGTTTATTTCCGATTCAAATAATAAGCCATGGGAAAGGGGTTTGAGAATTTCAGTGGGAGCAAGAGGTGTGTGGACGACGATGAAGAACCCTATTGATACGACCCCTTCTATGCCACGGTTATCACGGAAACGGGTCAGACCTGGTCTTGACTCTTGTTCTCTGAAGAAGAGGTTTCTCAACAGCAGTGAGACTTCGCAGTCTATGTCTAACTTTCCGGCTTTGGATTTACGTCAAATCCTTCCCTCGTAGCCGCTTGTTTTATCCGTTGATCAAAACTGATCACTGAAACGCGGGTAGGGTCCTCTTGGGTGGCAACTAAAGCGGAAGCAAGCTGGCAGGCGTCGGCTGCACGCAGGGAGTGAACTTCAAGAAGCCGCAATGCCCTAGCTTTTACTTTATCTAGGGACCTAACTTGGTACGTCCGTTCCATGACGGTATTCAAGCGCACCTTTGCATTCCTGAAATCCCGATCTCCCATAGCGCCTTCCCTGAACCGGCGACACAGTGCACTGAGCACTTCGACAACGCTCAGACACCAAACCATCATCTCCTGGTCCTGAGACAAGACTCCGAGACAGTAATCGGTTTCTGCCTCATCGACGATCAGTGGAACAATGGCCGAGGAGTCCCAGAATTTCACGGCCCAGCATCCCTTTCTTCCAACAGTGCCTGGAGAACCCGAGGCGAACCCTCTCTCCCTGAGGGGAATGAGGTGTCCTTTGACAAAAATGATGGAGGAAAGCCCTTCATTTCTGGTGGCGAAACAATCCCCAGCTGCTGAAGCTCATGGACCCAGACCGCTTCTCTGCTCCGAGCACTGGCTTGAGATACGTGTATGATCCGGGCGACAGGAGTAGTTCTGTCAATGATCTCGATCTGCTCTCCCCCGCGAACGAGCCTCAGATAGTGGCTGAGGCGGTTTTTCAATTGAGATATTTTCACTTGAATCATATCCGACCCCAACTAGTCCTGCCAAAATGGTCTCTTTTACTTGGCTATTATAGCCTAATGCCGCTCAACCGTCAAGACCCCTAGGGAAAACTCTTCTTGCCTGCCATGGTGAAACCTGCTACGATACGATCGCTCTTTTCCTCAGACTCGAGTGGAACGAAATCAGGGGGTCACCACGAGTCGCTTAAGAGTTCTCTCATGCTCGCCAAGGTTTTGAGTAGTGACGTTTTTGGCATCGATGCCTATGTGGTGGAAGTCGAAGTGGACATCGTCCACGGGCTTTCCTCGTTTTCTTCGGTGGGGCTCCTCGATGGGGCTTTAAGGAAGAGCAAGGATGGGGTCAATCGAAGCATCAGTGATTACGGTTCCACGTGTTTTGGATAGATAGGACAGGGAGAAATGGGTGGGATGGATCAAACGGTTCGAGAGACTTTAGAGGTCTTTAACAGGGACGATGTCGAGGAGTATCCCAGAGTGACCCTTGATCGGGCCCTAGAGCACGAGAAGGAACTTACACCTCACCTAATCGTATTTGGCACGGGTCGCCGTTGGCGACACACGGATTTCACGGAAGGGTAGCAGATTCTTTGCAACTGGAATACAGGTACCTGCATTCCAGTTGCACCTGACCCCGCCGGGAAAATCAAGATGCCACGGTTTTTTCGGCAGAGAGAATGCGCGTCATCCGTGACATCCGTGCCAGATGAGACTTCTTGACACGGATTTCGCTCCCGCGAAACTCACAGATGAAACGGATATTCTTTTCTGGGAAGAATCTCGCAGTCCCAATTCTTCCGACGCCCTCGGGCTCGGCTCTCTCGGTCCCTTTGCCTCCTCCGGGTCCAACGAAAAAACTTCGATTATCGAAGTGCCTCAAACCTCCGCCCCAGGCGGATCGGCCGTCTGTAGAACCAAGATCCCTTGGTTCTACAGGCACAAAACCCTATCCGTGAAATCTGTGTAATCCTTGCCAATAAATACTCTCAGGAGAAGTCCAAAGCTCAATGGATTCTTGGCGGCAAAGGGTTTGTCGACAGGATCAGTCCAGCGTTGAGAGAGAAGTCCGAGCTGAGGGAGATTCCGAGGCAGGAGCGGTTAGCCTTCAGACCCCCCTTGGAGGAGGTGCTGTCTGGAGTGATGGGGAGAAGCAGGGTGGAAAGGAAAAGGGCGATTCGGCTCGCCTATTTGGAATAGAGATTCACCCTTGCCGAAATAGCCAGACATTTGGGATTCCATTGCACGACGGTAAGCAGAGTCTTAAACCAACGTTTATGACAGGCTGACAATTCAAGGCCCGACCTCGAACATTTTTGGTGAACACGATTCAAAGGTCAATCCCACCGAACCTGCCGAACCGAAATCCAAACTCTTCTTCTACACACGCCCACAAGCGGAGATGGCTTCGTCAGAAAAGTGAAAAACCCCGGCTAGCCGGATGAGGAAGATAAGAAAAAACAATGAACAATGAATTTTTTATTGACAAATTCACTATTCAGGGATATACTACTATTATGGAAAGCGCAGTCGACACGAAAAGGCAGATTTTGGAGGTCGCCGAGAGGCTCTTCGACTACTATGGGTTTCAAAAGACATCCATGGCGGACATCGCACGGGACTGTGCTATGTCCCCTGCGAATATATACCGCTTCTTCGATGGCAAGGACGAAATACTCGCGGAGATTGCAAATAATGTTTTCAGAGACGTAGAGGAAAAGCTGCGGGAAGTCCTTCGGGCTCCCGGAATGTCCGCTGCCCAGAAACTCGAAGCATTCATCGTGGCAAATTTGCGGCATCTGGACATGATTTGCACCTGTCACGCCAAAATAGACGAGGCGTTGGAATACATGAAAGGGAAAAAACCGGATGTTTTTAAACGGCACATTGAAACCAGGCGGTCCATGCTTGCGGAAATCCTGGCTGAGGGAAACCGTAACGAAGAGTTTGAGGTGGAGGATATCATCGGTACGGCCGGTCTAGTCTTGAATTCTACGTTCTTATGTAAATGCCAGTGGGTAGATAGTTACCCGTCGATTGATGAAGTCGAGCAAGCTGCCAGGGGGATTATAAGGCTTCTGGTGACTGGGATGAAGAAAGGGTGATATTTTTTTCACTAGCGATGAATAAATAACAAAATATTCATATATAACTATTCACTATTAGAAGATCGGGAGCTCCAGAGTAGGGGCATAAATTGAAATGATCTCTTTGAGCTGTGGCCCATGCATACGTTTTGGTGATTGTTGGACGTCATCGCCCAAGATGTCGTTGACCCCAAAACAGGTGTTACCTCAACGAAGACAAAAGGAGGAATTATGAGGATGAAACCGCTTCGGGAAATAGTTATACGCAACCGGCGGGTAGCAATGGCCCTGCTCCTGGGATCAACCCTGCTGCTGGGATTCGCGATGACCAAAGTTGTTCTGAACGCTGATTTCAGCACCTATCTCAGGCATGATGACCCCGTTGTTCAAAGGTACAACTACATCGGTGAGGAGTACGCGGGCAAGTCTCTTGGCCTGGTGCTCCTGGAGGCGGACGATATCTTCAGCCCAGAGAAACTGAAGTTGATCCGGGACCTTACGGAGGCCTATGAAGGGTTAGAGGGTATTGCTTATGTCACCAGTCTCACCAACGTCCTCGACTTCCGTAAGACGCCCTGGGGACTGGAGGTGGGAAGGCTCATCCCCGAGGGAAAGATTCCCGAGACCGATGAGGAGCTTCGAAGGCTCAGGAATTACGTCCTTTCTAAGGAGATGTACGTCAAGGACCTGGTCTCCGAAGATGGCAAATCCACGGTGATCGCCGTTCGTCTGAAGCACGGTGTGTACGAATTCGGCGTTACCCGAAACATCGTCAAAGTCACAGAGAGTATCGTCCCGTCGTCGGAGGAGATCGCCTACGGTGGCCTGCCCTTTTTGATCAATAGCATGACCCTGCTCATCATCGAGACGATGAAACGCCTTGAGCCGATCATGATTCTATTGATGCTCACCGTTCTCTTCCTCGGCTTCCGCAGGGCGGGGGGTGTTTTTGTCCCGCTGCTCGTGGTGGTGTTCAGCGTGATATGGACGGTGGGCCTTATGGCCCTGTTCGGTATCTCTCTGAACATGCTGACGGGGATCGTGCCGATCATCCTGATCGCCATGGGGAGCGCGGACGGCATTCACATCATGAGGCGATACTACGAGAAGAAACAACTGGGCATGGGGCCCGCGGAAGCTATCAAGGAGACCTTCTCGGAGCTGTCCGCCCCCATCATCATCACCACCTTTACCACCATGATCGGCTTTTTGTCCTTGCTCATCTCCAATTTCTCGGCCATCCAGCAGTTCGGCCTGGTGACTGCCTTAGGGGTTTTCATCGCCCTTCTGGTTACCTTCCTGTTCATCCCGGTTCTGATCGCCTTTGCAAGACCAAAAAAAGAAAGACAGAGCCCGCTGACGTCGCCTCGAAGGCTGCGATTCATGGATCATTGGGCGGAACGGGTCTACAAGAATAGGGTAGCTGTTCTAGTTGTGGCGGTCCTAGTCTTAATCACAAGCGTCGCCGTCATTCCGATGATCGAAAAGGATGTGGACTGGTCTCTCTGTCTCAAGAAGGGCAGCAAGGCCCACCGCGCCGAGATGCTTTTGAGGCGCGATTTTGGAGGCACCGTACCCATTCAGGCTTTGGTAAATGGCGACATCAAGGACCCCGCCACCCTGAAGGTGATGCGATACCTTGAGCGTTATCTGGAAACGGTTCCCTCCGTCGGTGAGGCCAATTCCATGGGCAGCGTGATCAGCGAGATGAACGAAGTGATGAATGGCCGCTACATCGTCCCAGAGACCAGGGAAGGGGTTTCGAACCTCTGGTTTCTGATTGAAGGTGAGGATGTGGTGGAGCAAATGGTCAGGGAGGACAGCGAGCAGGGCCTCATCCAGGCGAAACTGGATACATGGGATTCGAAAATACTGGCCGGAGGGGTGAACCGCATCAACCGGTTCATCGAGGATCTTCCGAAAAAGGTCTTTGTTGTCGATTTAAACGAGGTTCCCGCGAAGGTCAGGGAATCCCTTCTCGAGATCAAAGGCGAGAGAATTACGTCCAACCTCATGCACGATATCCTCGGGAAAGGGATCGAAGCGGACAGGGATAGGATAAAGATGATCGTAAAAACCGCCCTTCTGGCGAAGGGTTTCGATGGGGACGGCTACTACAGGGTACGTGAGCGGGTCGTCAATTATCTCACGGGCGACGAGGCTGAGGTGGAGGGCGTTTCTAAAGACGATGCCGTGGCGATTTCAGAAGAACTGATGGAGGCGATCAAGGGCAACGGCGGTATCCCGCCGGAGCGGATCATGGCCATTGCCAGGCCCCGATTGATAGAGACCGACGAAGAGGAATTGCGAGAGCTCGCCCGATCACTGGAATTGGTCATAGGGGAAGCGGTCGGAGAAGTGCGGGCGGCCGATGCCCTTAGAAAAATTAATGACCTCCTTCCGATGGGCAACGACGGTGCACGGGACCTCCTCCGGGATCTTAAGGGGGACCTCTGGGCTATGAACGAAAACCTCATGGCCCTAGGCGTGAATGAATACCAGGGCCTTCCATCAGCAAACGGGCGCTACCATATCAAAGAGGTTCCCATCTCCATCGAGAGTGCCGGAGTCGCGGCCGTACTGAAGCGGATGGAAGAGGAGTTGGTCCCCTCGCAGGTAACCAGCCTCTTTGTCGCCCTGGTGCTAGTCTTTGTGGCCATGGCGCTTATTTTCCGATCCGCCGCGATAGGCCTGATCGGCATTATTCCCATAAGTTTGACCATCCTGATCAATTTTGCAGTGATGGGTTCCCTCGGGATCGGACTGGATTCCTTCACAGCCATGGTTGCCTCTATTGCCATCGGTCTCGGCATAGACTTCAGTGTTCACTTCATATCTTGCTTCAAGCGGGAATTTTTACGAATGAAAGATGAACTGAAGGCCCTCAAGAACACTTTCTCCACCACCGGCGTGGCTATCCTCATCAACGCCCTCACCGTGGGCTCGGGTTTTGCCGTGCTTTTGTTGGCGGGAGGTCAACACGTAAGACGTTTCGGGGGGCTGGTGGCCCTGACCGTGCTTTTGAGTGCACTTTTTTCCTTCACGGTCCTGCCCGCAATCATCATGCTTCTCAAACCAAAATTCATGAAAAAGGAGATTGAGATATGAAACGATTCTACGTCCCATTGACATTGTTTTTGATCTTTTTAGGTTCCGAAGCCTTCGCCGTGACAGGGGACGAAGTGCTCAAGCGGGCAGAAGACGTAATGAATGCCCCAAAAGATCGGACCGTGACAGAGAGGATGATCCTCCTGAAGGCGGACGGATCTGGGAAAGAGCGCAACCTCGTCATCTACCAGAAGGGAAGCGACAAGCGTTTACTCGTGTTCCTCGACCCCGCCGACGTAAAGGGGGTGGGATTCCTGTCCCTCACGGAAAACACGATGTACCTCTACATGCCCGCCTTCCGAAAGATCCGCAGGATCGCCTCTCACGTCAAGAACGAGGAGTTCATGGGGACAGACTTCTCTTACGAGGACCTGGCAGAAACGGA
>CAYGBE010000123.1:0-7859 GCA_964348065.1 uncultured archaeon | reverse complement strand
ATTGTTCAAGAGGGTATGAAATATTACAATTTAGTAAGGACATCCTAGAGGGAAATTTGGAGTATGGGGACTCGCTGACTAATCAAGAGAAAGTGATTCGCACAATGGCTCGAGAGGCCAGATTTAATAGAAGAATTCTGGGGAAATCTTTTCAAGAATTTATTGAGCTATCAAGTCAAAACATTGTTAGATCAAGAATGATTCCTTCGCCATCCGGTATTATCTATGTATTTCTTGCTTTGCCTCACGGAACAGATAGAAAAAATAGAAGAGCAGAACTAGGAACTCGTTGTTTTGCAGCTAGGGGTTTAAACAAAAATAGTAAAACTGTTGTGGGAATTGCCACAGAGCAATATAAACAGGGGAAGGGTTTTTCTCTAGATGCTTACTTTATATATAAACCCATATGGACAGTAAAAGATCAACAATTTTTTGAAGCTATGCAAAAAGAGCTTAAGTATTTTTCTAAATCAACTCAAAAAAAAAGGAGTGAAGATGAATACCCAATACATGAGAAAATTAATAAGAAAATAAAAATGAAAATACCAAAGAAATCGAAATGAGGTAATTGTAAGTATTTAAATTAAACCAAAATCTCAATTGTTTAGATGATTAACATAAAAAAAGAGCGTCGCCTAAGAAAGATTATGTCAACTAATTTCTCGAGGTAGAGGTCACTTATTCGCTTCATCCCGCATTATGTTTGAAATTACGGGATTAATGCCTTGGTTTTACCTCATTATTGGTAGTTTCACATGCTAGAATAGGCTTATTTTAGATTAAAATGGGATGTTAAAAAACGACTTTAAGTGCTAAATATAATAAAAGAGATTGAAAAATGCCAAGAATCCCCCAAACTGGAACTTTATCCCATTCCTTTATTGTTACCTTGGGTCTAAATATGATTAGGACAAAGCATGAAATGCCATAGTGAAGCAACAGATAGATGATCGCCAAGTGTTTTCACAACTTCCATAAGATGAACTTCCCCTCTTTCCCCAGGAGTCGTATCCCCCCATTTGGCTTTTCGTAATCAATTATTTGCTCTTAAATATAGACAATATTTTTAACATATGAGCCATTCAATTTGACTCTTTTCTCCTAAATTGATATTCTTTTGCCAAGCAAGCAGAGGGAATAAAATGGGAACAAAATGCCCTAAATGCGATACTGAAAATCCCTCTGATTCCAAGTATTGCAAAGAGTGTGCAACTCCACTTCCTTCCCAAAAGGAAATCCCAGTCACCAAGACTCTTGAAACACCTACAGATAAATTAACTTCAGGAATCACTTTCGCAGGGAGATACCAGATTATTGAAGAACTGGGCAAGGGTGGAATGGGACGAGTCTATCAGGTAAAGGATCAGAAATTAGATGAAGAGATGGCTTTAAAAGTATTAAGACCTGAAATAGCTGCTGATAAAGGCATGATAGAACGTTTCAAGAATGAACTGAAGTTAGCCCGTAAGATCGCTCACAGAAATGTCTGTAAGATGTATGACCTCAATGAAGAGGAAGAAACCCTATACATCACAATGGAGTATGTCCCGGGTGAGGATTTAAAGAGCTTAATAAAGAGGAAAGATAAGCTACCAGAAGAGGAAGCAATTGCTGTCGCAAAGCAGGCGTGTGAAGGATTAACAGAGGCTCATGAGTTAGGAGTTATACATCGTGATCTAAAGCCTCAGAACATCATGATAGACAAAAAGAGCCATGTGAAGGTCATGGACTTTGGAATAGCTCGTACGGTTGAAGCTCCTGGAATTACTCATACTGGGATGATGATAGGAACACCTGATTACATATCGCCTGAGCAGGCAGAGGGAGAAGAGGCAGACCAGAGATCAGACATCTATGCATTTGGAGTAATCCTGTATGAGATGGTGACAGGGAATGTTCCTTTCAAGGGAGATACAGCCCTCAGCGTGGCTTTAAAACATAAATCCCAATTGCCCAAAGAACCGAGAAAGCTTAATCCTGAGATTTCAGAGCAGCTTAGCAGATTAATACTGATATGCATGGAGAAGGATAGAGAGAGGAGGTATCAAACGGTAAAGGAGCTTCTTGATGACTTGAGGAACATAGAGGATGGCTTTCCTCTTGGAACAAAAATTCAGCCCAGGCGAGAGACTTTTGTCGCTGCGTTAATTCGAAAGAAGCTCTTCATCCCTGCTTTGATTGTTGCTCTTTCAATCACTGTGGTAGTAATTTGGCAGCCTTGGTCTCAAAAGAAAGCAATTCCTATCCCATCAGACAAGCCTTTAATCGCTATTATGTATTTTAAGAACGAAACCGGAGATGAAGAATTAAGTCATTGGAGAAGTGCTCTTTCCCAATGGTTGATAACAGATCTCACGCAATCGAGGTTCATCAATGTATTACCTGTGGATAAATTGTACAGCATCCTAAGAAAATTAAATCTTATGGACGCACAGAGTTATGCTTCAGAGGATTTAAAAAATGTGGCTGTCGAAGGCAGGGTAAATCATATATTTCAAGCAAGCTTATCCAAAGCGGGCAATACTTTTCGAATCGATTACTCATTACAAAAGGCTGACTCGTTAGAAGTTATTGGTTCAAATTATGTGAATGGTGAGGGCGAAGAGAGTTTCCCTACTATGGTGGATGAGCTAACAAAAAAGATAAAGACGGATCTTAGGCTTTCTGAGGAAACGGTTGCAAGCGACATTGATGAAGAAGTTGGAAAAATCACAACGAGCTATCCTGAGGCGTATAAATATTACAGCGAGGGAAGAAAGTATCACAACAGAGGAGATTTTCGCCAGAGCATCGCTTTTATGGAGAGAGCCATCGAAATTGATCCGGAGTTTGCAATGGCCTACAGGTCAATGGGGGCAAGCTATAGTAATCTGGGCTATGGCTCTGAGCTGAGAAAGGCCCTCCAAAAGGCCGTTGAATTGAGTGATCGAATATCTATTAGAGAGCGATATTTAATCAAGGGATATGCAGAAAAATCTGTAGATAAAAAAATTGAGGTATATCATAAATTACTGGAGCTATATCCAGATGATATGATAGGAAATACCCAGCTTGGGCTTATACACCATTATCAAGAACAGTGGGATAAAGCAATAGAACTATATGAAGTAAACATAAAGCAAAAAACTGCATTCATGGGCTCATATTTAAATCAAGCAGAAGCATATATGGCTAAGGGGTTGTATGACAAAGCCAAGGTAGTTCTTGAATATTGTCTCAATAATTTTTCAGAAAACGCATGGATTCATTTATATTTAGCCTACAATTATCTGTTTCAAAGGAAATACAATCTTGCGCTTGGTGAGACAGATAAAGCTTTTTTACTAAATCCAACTGCTCATCAAATTATTAGAAATAAGGGGGATATTTACCTTTATCAGGGGTATTTGGTTAGAGCAGAAGAGGAATATCAGAAGCTCTTGGAGCTAGAAGAACAAATGGCTCATCTACGCGGAAGAGATAGTTTGGGAGCTTTATATTTATTGCAGGGAAGATACGAGGAATCAAAAGACCAGGTTAAACAAGGAATTGAACTGGCAAAAAGGCTTGGCTCGAGGAGACTGGAAAGGGACTTTCATTCACAATTAGCGTATTTGCATCTAAAGTCTGGAAATCCTGAAGATGCCCTTAAAGAATGCGAAAGGATTATGAGTAGTTATGCTGAATCACCACGATATTTATATTATCAAGTAGTTCCTTTATACAAAAAAGGGCTTGCTTATCTTGAAAAGGATTCCGTGGATGAAACCCAACAAACAGCAAAAGAGATCAAGGAATCTATAGGAAAATTGATAAACAAGAAACTCATGAGATATTACTACCATCTGATTGGAATGATAGAGGTTAGAAGAGAGAATTTTTCTGAAGCCATTGAATATTTCAAGCAAGCTTTATCCTTGTTACCTTCAAAAACTTGGTTTTATGTTGATATACATGCATTATTTATTGATTCTTTAGCAATAGCTTATTACAGCACAGGAGACTTAGAGAAGGCCCGAGAAGAGTATGAAAAAATAACTGAGCTAACAGCAGGAAGGCTCTATTATGGAGACATATATACCAAATCCTTCTACATGCTCGGTAAGATTTATGAAAAGCAAGGGAATAAAGCCAAAGCCATAGAGCATTACGAGAAATTCCTCGACCTCTGGAAGGACGCTGATCCTGGCATCTCTGAGGTAGAGGATGCGAAGAAGAGGCTTGCGAGATTGAAGGGCCAAATCCCCTAAAGTCGTGGCTTCGCTGGGCTGAAAAATGACGTTAAGCGAATCTGAAGTTTCAAAGAAAGAACGAATTTATTTTGAATGTTGACAAATATTAATTAAACAGATACATTCAAATCTCCTTATATGGAACACTTTGGTCAGCAGAAGAATTGTTAGCCTTAGAAAGCCAATGCCTATTTATTTCTTCAAACAACTGCAACAGCAGTTTATATATATGAGTTAAATTTTTGCCTTAATAAAACAAAAGGGGGTTTATTCAATGAACAAAAAACTATTTATCTTAGTATTTCTCTGTTTTTTTGTATTTTCAATGGGAATAGCAGATGAAGAAAAAGTCAAAGGTAAAAAAATTGAATATCTCTTATACATTTCTACTGAGCCATATCAACCTGAACCAATTGAAATTGCTGAAGATTATACAGTGCCTTATAGTTTTGAAACTCAATCATTATTAAATTTTAAAGTTCCACTTTTGCCAAAATATGAAGCATTATTTTTTGAAGTGCAGGCTCAAGTTTTTACACATTTTGTAGATTATTATATTTGGCGGTTAACAGTTGGCTTTAGATTAAATATAATCTCCGATGTCATTCACGAAAATATCTGTGTATTTATGGATTGTAGTATTGCAGACCTCTATCGAACAAATAATTGTCTTGATCAAATATATCGTAAGAGATCTAGGCGAAATTTAAGAATGATTATGAGGAAAAATAATTTAGATTGGTGGCAAGTATTATATAAAGATACTGGAGAAGCGGTTCCTGAATATTTAGCGAAAGATATTTTGAACAAACTTATCGACAATGGATTTGATGTTGAATTTAAATTGGTTGGAACGGTAAGAGGAATAAAAAATCCTCTTTGGTTATATCCGGTTATTATTGAAGTAACAGGGCTTTCAAAAGAGGATTATGATTGAGGCGCGTGGAGACCAGGTTACCCTGATCCCGATTGATGAAATGATGTGTTAGCCACGAAATAACGCCTCATAGGAGAGACGTTTGAGGGAAGTGTAAATTCTCAAAATGGGGGATTAAGTGAAAAAATGCCAGTATTGTGTTGAAGAAATTCAGGATGAAGCCATTAAATGTAGATATTGTGGTGAATGGCAAAAAAAAGACACTCCATTTTTTTTAACTTATCCTGAATTTGTTTCTTTAAGTGAGATTGAAAGAAAATATATTCAGGATGTATTAAATGCAACTGAAGGAAATAAGACCAAGGCATGTCAGATCCTGAAGATAACACGCCCTACACTGGATAAAAAAATTAAGGATTACAAGCTGATTGTTTAGCATTGAGGTTATAGCGCGAAGAAGAGGCTGGCTGGGTTGAAGAGCCAAATCCCCTAAAGCCTTGGCTTCCCTGGATTGAAATGTATCGTTTCAGCTAAATTCGGACCACTCATGATATTTCTTAAGCGATGGTTTGCGTATAATAAAATAACGCAAGGAGAAATGCATGAGTACAAAGAAAAAGCCACCGCCTGAATCCATTGTACGCGAGATCAAGCGGAAGACGCGGCGCAAGTATTCGGCCGAAGAGAAGATCCGTATCGTTTTGGAAGGACTAAGGGGTGAGAAGAGCATTACGGATCTTTGCCGCAAGGAAGGCATTCATCCTGGTATCTACTACAAATGGAGCAAAGCGTTTCTTGAGGCTGGCAAACAGAGGTTAACGGGGGATACAGTCAGAGAAGCCGGTTCTGAGGAAGTTAGTGAACTTAGGGCTGAGAACGAGGAGTTAAAGCAGCTGGCGGCCGAGCTTTCTCTTAAGAATCGGAAGCTAAAAAAAACCTTGAAGGGTTTGGAATAAGGATAAACCGGTATATGAAATACTCCCAGCCTGAGAAAATGGAAATCATCCGCATGGTCGAAGACTCAAACCTCAGTGTGAGAAGGACTCTCCAGCAGCTCGAGATTCCCCGATCCACCTTCTATGAATGGTATAAGCGTTATCAGGAGGCAGGTTATGAGGGGTTGGCTCCCAAGCATCGGACTCTCCTTCAGTTCTGGAATGCTATTCCCGAATGGGAGAAACAGAGAGTGGTGGAAATAGCCAGGGATTACCCAGAAAAATCCTGTCGTGAGGTTGCCTTTCATATAACGGATAAAGAGGGTTATTTTATCTCAGAATCCAGTGTTTACCGTATCCTCAAGGCTCATGATCTTGTTACTTCTCCTGTCTACACTGTGATCTCAGCCAAAGATCACTTCGAACATCCCACCACCAGGGTCAATGAACTCTGGCAGACGGACTTCACCTATCTGAAGGTCATCGATTGGGGATGGTATTATCTGCTGACAGTGTTGGATGATTATTCCCGATACATTATCGCTTGGCGTCTGTGTAAATCCATGAAGGCCGAAGATGTGAAGAGCGCTCTGGAACTTACAATAGCTAGAACCGGGGTAAAACACGTTCATGTTTACCATCGGCCCAGGCTGCTCTCAGATAACGGCCCCTGCTTCATCTCATCGAAGCTAAAAGACTATCTCTGCCAGTATGATATGAAGCACATCCGGACCAGGACTTATCATCCCATGACTCAAGGGAAGATCGAACGCTATCACAGGTCCATGAAAAACCTCATCTTGCTGGATAATTATTATTCGCCAGCAGAACTTGAGGCTCAGATCTCAGAATGGGTCGACCATTACAACAACCATCGTTACCATGAAGCCATCAATAATGTCACTCCTAGTGACCGCTTTTTTGGAAGAGACAAAAAGATCCTAGAACAAAGGCTAAAAACAAAAGCAGAGACAATGCGTCAGAGGAGGGAAACATATCGCTTATTTATGATAAATAACTTGATGGGAGGCTTAAGTTAGGAGTAACATGAAGGAACAAAATCGTCGCTTAAGCGTGTGTCCGAATCATTCGACGACATACAGAACAAGAGTATTGAGCAAAAGTGAAGAAGAAAGGCTATTTGCCTCAATGATTCCAACTTATCTGTCGTCCATGGTCCGAATATTCCTCAATACTGGGCTCCGCAGAAAAGAGTTGTTTCAGCTTACATGGGACGATGTTGACTTTAAGAACAAGCAACTCTTTATCAGGGAAACAAAAACATCGAGAAGCAGATACATCCCTATGAACGATGCTGTCTACAACGAATTGAAAGCTCTTCATTCAGGTAGCAATGGTAAAGGATTAGTATTTGTAAACCAAAAGACAAGGAAGGCATTTGTAGAAATCAGAACAGCCTTTTACGGAGCTTGTCGCAGAGCTAAAATTGAGAATCTCACCCTATTGGATCTGAGAAGGACCTTTGCCACGAGACTCTTAGAATCCGGTGTCGATATCATCAGTGTGGGGCAGCTACTAGGGCACACTTCAGTCACCACGACACAAAGATACACAATGACCAATCAGGATGAGAAGAGACGAGCTGTATCACTTTTGGACACACATGAGGCGACAAATCTGTTACATATCCGTTACACGAAAAAAGAGAGAGCAAAAAACATCCTTTCAATAGACTCTCTGTCCATGAATTAACAGGGGTAAATGACTGAAGAAAGGTTGGTAGCGGGGGCTGGATTTGAACCAGCGACCTCCGGGTTATGAGCCCGACGAGCTACCAGACTGCTCTACCCCGCGCTACGAGCCTATTATAACAAA
>CAYGBE010000122.1:0-3464 GCA_964348065.1 uncultured archaeon | reverse complement strand
CCTCGCCACCATCAAGGCGATTGCAGCCATCAGGAATGACTGCACCTCCTTCGCAGTTATGCTCACGAGCCCCACGACGATGCCAAGGACAAGCATGATCAAGGTCACGTAACCCCTAGAATCCGAAACTCCTTCATCAGCAAAGCCCAACGGATACGTGTCGTCAGCATTGTAAGCCATGTAACCCAAAGCCAACCCGGCTATGACAGCTATCGCCACGAAAGCCATGAACGCATACTCAGCTACCTCTTCCATCGTCACCATGTCATTCACCTACACCAAAAGAGAAGCCATCTTCCTCCGAAAAACATGGTATTTATAAAAACAATTTATAATACTTTCGTCTTCGCCAAACGTAAAGGTTGATATGTTCATGATAATGTATGTTGAAGACGATGAAGACCAAACCGACGCTAAGGATCAAGTCTGTTCACATAGCCTAGATCTTTTTTGATGAAGTCAGTTAAATTTATCATTGGTATTCCCAGAGTTATGTAGTGCGGGCCACGTAGGTGAGAAAGATCAAAGAAAGAGTGGTTTCTGCGTCTTCTTTGTGCAAAGAATATCAGATCGGTGACCTTACAATCTCTGCGTTAACAAGCTTAAATCTTGAAGTATCGAAGGGCGATTTCGTCTCGATATATGGTCCCTCAGGAGCTGGCAAGACAACACTTCTGAACCTCATTGGTGGTCTTGATCAACCGACCAGCGGAGAAATAATTGTTTTTGGTCATGACTTGAGCACTTATGATGAAGATTTTCTTGCAACCTTCCGTTCCACTTATGTGGGATTCGTCTTTCAATCTTACAATCTCGTTTCCACACTTACGGCTCTTGAAAACGTGGCGTTTCCAATGGAATTGGCCGGATGGTCAGAGGAGCGTTTTGAGAAACGGTCAGAAAATCTGCTAAGATTGGTTGGTCTCTCCCACAGAGCTAACCACTTTCCTGCCCAGCTCAGCGGGGGCGAGCAGCAGCGCGTTGCCTTTGCTAGGGCCCTAGCCAACAATCCTCCCCTTATCCTTGTTGATGAGCCGACTGGAAACCTGGACTTAGAAACAGGTCTTGAAATTGTTTCGATCCTCCAGAAACTGAAGGCAGAGGAAAAAACCGTTATTGTTACAACGCACGATGACAGAATAACGGAATTGGCCAACAGAATACTGCATCTAAGAGATGGCAGGATCGTTACCATGGATGAGTGAATTAGGTTTTCCCGTGAAGGACTTAATGCGCAGAAAGTTTCAAACAGGTTTAACCATGTTTGGGTTAACCATCTGTATCGCTACCGCAGTTTTTTTGATTCTATTCGGAGAAAACGTTGGCTTCGAGTTCGCTCTTGTCACAGGGGGCAAACTTACCATGGGATTCTCAAATGTATTTTCGCGTTTCATTTCAATTGTCACTCTCCTCAATGTCTTGGTCGGAGCATTGGTAACCTCGTTCTTCGTCTATTTAGCCATGTCCCAGCGAGTACGAGACGTTGGGATAATGAAGGCAACGGGTTGTTTAGCAAACGTAGCTTTCGGTTATTTCCTCACCGAACTTTCCATCGTTGTCTTCATAAGTTGTGTTGTTGGACTTATTGTCGGAGTGCTAACACATTTCGCCTGCGTCAATCTGCTGAACGCTCTAGGCTTTTCTATATTGCAGAGACCTCTGGACTTGTGGTTGATCATTCTGATCTTTTTCATATTTGTCATTGCCTCTCACATTCTTGGAATTCAGCCCATAATCAAAGCGATAAGGGTGAGGCCTGCTGAGGCGCTGTCTCCTTTGTATTCCTTAGGAACAGCTCCGAGAGAGCTTGGAAAACCTGCGTCTGTAAAACCAAGTCTTTCTTTTAGGTTGGCGTATCGTGCTTTGACTCGAAGAAAATCCGCAACACGCCGCGCAATTTCTTGTCTCGCCGCTGTCTTGACCTTGACAACCGTATCAATTGCGGGTGGGATAATCGCTAGCCAGACTACTCAGGGCTATGTGGAGCGAGCGGTTGGTAGAGACGTCGTCATTGTAGGTCATCCGGACCTTGCCAGACATTATGTAAACCTTCTTTCAAAGTTTTTTGAAAGTAAGGAAATGGAGCCAATCGACTGCTTTGATCATAGATACTGTATCCCTGAATCTTTGGTTTCCAAGGTTAGCAATATCTCTGGAATTCTAAGGGTGGATCCACGTCTAGTTTTTGAAGAAACAGTGTACGAGGTTCAAGGAGTTATTATCGATCCTGAAGAGCCGAGTCAATATGTTCTGGTAGGTGATCATCGCTCTGGCTCAGCTCTTGTCATGGGCGTTCAGCCTGGGCGTATCATTAATGATTGGTTGGTTTTTGGGAGAGTCCTGAACGAAACTGACGCTTATTCTACGGTTATTGGCGACTCTCTGGCGTTTGAAATGTTTGCTGACCCTCAGAAGCAAGGTCTGAGAGTGCGGGAGAAAAACTTTCAGGTAGCCGGCGTGTGCCTAGATCCTCTCAACAACGGAAACGTGGTGTACATTCCTTTAAACGCCCTATCCACGCTATTGGATGATCAACCAAACTATAACCTTCTCTTTCTGAAGATCGATCCGTTGAGACGCTTGCAAGTTCTCGCTGAGATAGAGAAACAGATCTCAGGATCGATGCTGGAACCTCTTGAACTCAACGAGACTCTGGCGAAACATATGGATTTTCTTGGCCACACGTGGTCCTTTGTTATGTTTCTGCCTCTCTTCTCTTTAGCAACCGCTACTCTCTGTCTTCTCAGTTACATGATGCTTTCCATCGCAGGTCAACAGAAGGAGTTCGGAATCATGAGAGCCTTGGGGGCCAAGCCAAAGATGATTGTGCGAATAGTTCTTTTAGAAGCCCTCGTTATTACGTTGATTAGCGGGGCCATAGGGATTTTTGTTGGGCTCTTTTTCACCTTTGTTTTCCTGATCCCTGAGGCGATCATTTCTTATTTCACTCTCGTTTCCGTTGCAGGAGGGCTGCTCTTAGCTCTGTGCTTGCTCTGCTTGTCTAGTCTGTATCCAGCTATGAAAGTTCTAAAGAAGTCTATCGTTGGCGTGCTGTCTCAGCCTTAGCGTCGTAGCGTCTGCTGCATTCATTCAGGGAACAGATAAATTGAATTGCTTGGTCAATTACTCTAGTTTGAGGGAGACGACTTGCCGCAGATACTTAAGTGTTTCATTCTATGCTACCGAACTGGTCCAAAAACCCAGAGCCCAAAAGAATACATCCTCCAGTTCCCCAACGTTAAATCCTGTGGCGAAGCAGCCCAGCTCATAGGTCGAAAGATTGCTTGGCCCATCGGAGAGCGCAAGATTAAGGGAAAAATCGTGGCTTTGCACGGAAGAAAAGGACTGGTCAGAGCTCGGTTCAGACGAGGCTTGCCAGGACAGGCTATAGGAACCCAAGCGGAAATAGTCGGATGACAAACTAACAATCTCCAGCTGTCAGCCGGTTTCCATTAGAATGCCCC
>CAYGBE010000121.1:0-5226 GCA_964348065.1 uncultured archaeon | reverse complement strand
CTTCAATTAGACTATTTGACAGGATTCTAACTATGGGGAGAATTGTGTTTGCTTTTCTGGGTTTCGTGTCGTTTATGTGGAACTTCGTCGGGTCATAAGATGTATAACGTGCTAGAATTTCCGAATTAGTCGTCACTGAGAAATGTCCCTGGAGAGAACATTACGGAGTTTTTGGGGCTACCCGTCTTGGCGAGGGGAGTGTCCCCGAAGGGGCGAGATTCCGCTGTCTGAGGCCGCCAGGCCGAGTTCGGAAGATCGAACGACCGAGCCTTAGAACGGGTCAAAAACTCTGTACAGAGAGGGTCGGGGGCGTTTTTCAGTGACGACGAATTAATGAAAGCAACTATGAAGGGAGTTATCAATGGTCGATACTTCACGTAAGAAACTTGAACAGATTGCATATGGTCCGATCACCTTCTCACCGGAACGTCCTTACAGGCTCTTTATTGGCGGGCTCTTGCTAGATCAACTGTTGGAACTTGACAATCCAGGAGACGGCCATCACGGAGAGGCATGGTATGCATCAACTCTTGAAGCAGCGAATGTCCGTGGAGGAATTGCGGATAAACAAGGAGTTCCCCAGGGACTGGGCAAGATAATGGTAGGTGGCCAGACAGTTCTCTTCCGAGATTTAGTGGAGCAATTTCCGGATATACTACTAGGGCCCTCCATCGCTGGGGAATTCGGCGCAACGGTTCCGATTGTTGCCAAGTTTATCGATACGGCTGTACGTCATGTTATTCAGTGTCATCCAAAAAAAGGTTTTGCAAAGAAACACTTCAATGCGACAAGTGGGAGAGATGAAGCCTGGGTGATTCAAAGGGTACGAAGTAATCTTTCAGAGCCGGCGCATGTCTATCTCGGCTTCAAGGATGGCCTTACCCGGGAGCGTTTTCGGCAGATTATCACACGGGGTGATTCGGAAGAGCTGCTTGGATGTTTGAATAAGATTCCCGTTAGTCCACGGGAGACATACTATGTCCCTGCGGGAGTTCCCCATGCCCTTGGCCCGGGACTCTTCGTCATTGAGATCCACGAGCCTGCCGATTTTATTTTCCGCGCTGAGAAACAATGGTTGGGTATGGCGCTTTCGGAAGAACAGCGCCACCTCGGTCTCGGATTTGACAAATTGGCGGAGGCTTTTGATTATACCGCTCTAACACCTGAGGAGAGTAGGAGTACCTATAGATATCAATCCAAAAAACTCCCGAGCGATTCGGCGAAGGAACTGGGCCTCTACTTTCCGGGAAGACCAGAAAAGCCCTTTGGCATTCTAACGGTAAGAGTACTCAAGCCCTCAACACTAAATCTCGGCAGTCAGTTCAGTGTCGGTTTGGTGACTCTGGGAGAGTCGAAGCTGCGCTGGGACGGAGGAGAGATTCGGGTCACTCCCGGCAGAGGTATATTCTTCCCTGCTGCACTGGATGAGATTGAAATCGTCCCTGATGACAATCTGGAAATGGTGATGTGTTTTCTTGAAGGGGGTTTTTTCAAAGGTGAATAGAAAGATCCCTTCCCTCATCGCCAGGGGGTCGTCCACGAGGCCGTCTTGAGGCTGCTTTGCATACGCCAGTTGAGCAGCGCATCGAGCAACTGCCGTTTACGATCTTCGTGGGCCGGGTTTGCCCAAAGGTTTTTGTGCTCACCCGGATCGTTTTGCAGGTCATAAAGCTCGCCGTAGTCGCTGTCGATGTAGTAGACCAGTTTCCAATCTTGACTGCGAATCATCGTCACCATTTCCGTCCCGGTCAGCGTGAGATCCCGCCCCTGCTCGGCGAAGACGTATTGTCGCACTTGTTCATCGGATTCACCTCTGAGAAGAGGCATCACAGAAACCGCTTCCCAAGATTCCGGGATCTCTGCTCGAGCCATTTCGAGAATCACCGGGGCGATGTCCATTTGTTGACAGAGATGATCGATCTGGCGTCCCCCCTCGAAATGCCCTGGCGCCCAGACGATGAGAGGCATCCGGGTGATGATATCGTACATCGTCCATTTTTCTATATGACCGTAGTCGCCTAAACAGTCTCCGTGGTCCGAGATGAAGATAACGACTGCATTCTCAAGATAGCCTTTCTCTTCCAGCGCTTCGAGGATATGGCCGATCTTCTCATCGATCATGGTGACATTGGCGAAGTAGTAGGCCCGGATACGGTGGAGTTGCTCGGGGGTGGGGTGTTTTGTCCAAGCGATGGAGTCGTGGTCTATCCGGCAATTGTGGTCAATCAGTTCCTTTTGCGCGGGTGCTTGAGCGTCAAGCTCTGCCTGTGTCACATCAGGGAGAGGCAGATCCTTGGCCAAATAGGGTTCGGCGTAGCGTGGAATCGGATCAAAAGGTGGATGGGGGCCGGGAAAGCCGATCTGCAGGAATAGGGGCTCGGTTCTCGGCTTTGTCTTCACCCACCATGTCGCCAAATCACCGACAAAAAAGTCGGAGTGTGTGTTTTCGGGCAGTTCCCATTCAAAAGCCCCCAATCTCTCCTTGTAATCCTTGCGCTTTCGGTAGAGCTCACGTTGCTGCTTGATCAGCCCCTGGGCCTGGAGCGCCAAATCCCATCGGTCGAAAAACCATCGGCCTGCCAGATACCGATCCTTGTTCTCTACAACAAATCGTTCATGAAAGCCACAGGGAGTCTCATAAGGATAGGTATGCATCTTCCCGATATTGACACAGTGATAGCCCGCTTCGGCCAGCAGCTCCACCCACGTATGGCGCCAAATATCCTCGTTCTTGTAGATTCCGGTTGTATGGGGGTAGTAGCCGGTGAACAAACTCGCCCGGGAGGGAACGCATGAGGGCGCAGCGGCAAAGCAATTCGTAAAGACCGTACCTTCATGGACGAGGCGGTCGAGGTTGGGGGTGTCCATATACGGAAACCCCAGGGCAGCGATCGTGTCGTAGCGCTGTTGGTCGGTGATAATAAATATGATATTGGGTCGGGAATCCGCCATAATCCTCTCCCTTCTTTTGATCAATCATGACATCTGTGCTTGGCATGTCGATGCCTTCAACTTGAAGTAACAGGTTACAGTCAAGACGATTCCGTGTCAACCAGGTGACTCAACACGGTGATAGCAAAGGGATTATGTCCCCTGTAACTGCAAAGGTAAGATGTCCCCATGGTGGAGGACAGAGTAAGTTTGAGTCAGAGGCGTTTGAGGCGGTAGCATCTTCTGAGGTTGGTGTTAGATGGGTGTATGTCGTTGAGGGTTGCGACCGAAGGGATGGGGGCCGGTTATCGGCATGTCAGGCGGGCTGTGCTTCGCGGGGTCGATATCGATCGTGTCTGTAGCCTTCTATGCCAAGGTACTGGTCGAGGTCAGACAACTGCTGGATGGCGGCTGGAGCTGTCCCTATCCGACCCTATTCCCCTAAGAAATCTGTTGAATTCAGGAATTCGGTGTGATATTCGTACTACGGTTTTGGTCGGTTTTACAAATTGCAAGGCGTTAAGGATAGGTGAGTAAATTGCGGTTTGAGACAATCGTCAAAAGCATGGAGCAAATAAGAATACTTCTAGACAAAATCTCACTGACCGTAGCGGCGAGTCTCTTAGTCGTTCTTGCAGTCATTGTGAACTTAGGTGTTTTTTGCCGGTACGTCTTATTCGCTCCTCTCCCATGGTCCGAACAGATACCAAAGTATGCAATGATTTGGATGGGCTTCCTGGGCGCAAGCACGGGAATTTCGCGGGACCGCCACATAGGCTTTGATGTATTAGTTACCCGCCTCCCCATAAGGACGAAGAAAATCGTGGAATTAGCTGGTCGGCTTTTAATTATGTTTTTTTTGTTTTTCATGACCATTTGGGGAGTATCTTTTGCATTTGCAGTGGGATTTGATTCCTCTGCCCCAATGTTGAGAATTCCGATGTTTTACTTATTCTTGGCGGTTCCGGTTGGAGGAGTCTTTATGATTTTGCATTTAGCCATGAAAATCATATTGGACATATTCAGTCTTATCAATTCGGCTCAGCCTTTGGCGAAACACAAATATTGTGAGAAGAAAATTACATAAGAATCATGGATTGCACAAATGATCCTCTTTATTAGCATAGTGTTTATTATATTGTTAGCAATCGGAATCCCAATTTGCTTTGTCTTGGGATCGACAACCCTCCTTGCTATGTTTTATAAGAAGGAGCCACTATTCTTCCTTATGCTTTCTCAGAGAATATTTGCCGGGATGGACATGTACGTTTTATTGGCCATTCCCCTATTTATTTTGGCCGGGCAGGTGATGGGCGGAGCAGGTCTTACCGATAGCATAGTGAGATTCTCCGATGCTCTGTTGGGAAGGCTTCGAGGAGGACTATCCTATGTGAATGTCTGTGCGAGCGTATTCTTTGGCGGCATTAGCGGAGCGCCAATAGCTGATGTTGCTTCTATCGGCTCGATCCTCATTCCAGCCATGGAAAAGGAAGGATATGATCTTGATTTCAGTGCTGCCATAACTGCCTCATCATCGATTATCGGCGCAATGATACCTCCCAGTATTCTTATGATTATCTATGCATCGGTAATGAATATTTCTGTAGCAGCAATGTTTGCCGGAGGCATTATACCAGGACTGTTGGTGGCAGGTATTCTGATGGCACTTTGCGCTTATTACTCTAAGAAGAAAAACTATCCTAAACGGGAACATAGAATTTCCTTTCGTGAGTTTGTATCCATAGGCAAAACCGCCATCATTCCGCTCACAATGCCCTTCATCATAATCGGTGGGATACTCACGGGCGTATTCAGCCCTACCGAAGCGGCAGGCGTGGCTGCGGCTTACGGCTTTCTGGCAGGAGTTTTGATGAAGACCCTTACTCTTTCAAAAGTTAAAACAATCTTGGTCAATACCGTGGTCACCTCTTCGATCATATTATTTCTGATCGCCACGGCCAAAACAATGAGTTGGCTGTTGACCATGGAGATGATCCCTCAGAAAATAGCCGCCACGTTTATGGGTGTGACCACGAATGCCTATCTCTACCTTTTTCTCGTAAACATGCTTCTCTTCGTTGTGGGAATGGTCATGGATCCTGGAGTGGCGATTATTATATTGGGACCTGTTCTGGCTCCCACGGCTGTTCAATTGGGAATATCATCCCTTCATTTCGCCCTCATCATGACCATAAACCTCATTGTAGGCCTGGTTACACCTCCCCTTGGCTTTGCCCTGTATACGACCTGTGGGATTGCTAAGATTTCACTGGAAAGGCTGACAAGAACACTCAT
>CAYGBE010000120.1:0-14983 GCA_964348065.1 uncultured archaeon | reverse complement strand
CTCCGGAACTGTAGCCTCTGGCATCGTAGCCTCCGAAATAGTGGTTTCCGGCAATGTAGCTTCCATCACTGGTTCCCTTGAAGAACTTTCCTTTTCAACCAACAATTTTTCTTCAACGGGAGGCTTCGCCGACGATTTCGTTATGTAGAGTACTAACAGGATTATGACCGCTACGGCCAGAATGAGGTCGATTGCAGACAGCTCGAAAGACAGCATCCGGCTCTCCCAGTACATTCAATCTACTACTCAGATATAGACTTGATGAATTCCACATAAGTAGCACAACTACGAAGCATTAAATAACACGCCTAATACTCAACTTGTCAGCACAAGTGCCAAAGTCAGATAGCTGAAGGAACAAAACATGTACGCCGTTGGACACCTAGCCCTAGGATACCTATCCGGAAAAACAGCATCCAAAATCCTAAACGTAAACGCAAACATTCCATTATTGTTCCTCGCCTCCGTAATCCCAGACATCGACCTGCTGATACCCAGCCTACACCATAGAGGCCCACTGCACTCAGTGGTACTATTCAGTCTCCTCTTCCTCCCCATTTTCGCACTATTCAAAAAAAGAGCCATACCCTACTTTGTGGCGCTGACCCAGCACATGCTAATCGGAGACTACCTAACGGGCTGGACACAACTAATATGGCCCATAACTACCAACTGGTACGGTTTAGGCATCGAAATAGCGAGTCTAACCAACATCCTCTTCGAATGGGCTCTCTTCCTCACATCCACCGCAATATTGTTCAAGACAAGAGACGTATGGCTACTGCTCCAGCAACACCCATCAAACATGATCCTAGCTATACCAGTCCTAACGGTTCTCCTACCTGCCTCCATAAGTTTCCCTACATACGTTTCTCTAGAACTCTTAATCCCCCACCTCATCTACATAACTCTCTTCACTCTCTCCATACTTATAGATTTGAAAAAATCTTGAAGAAAACCTGAACTTTGAGACACGTCTACAACATATTTACGCAGAAAACCAAGAATCAAAAGCCCTCAGATAATCTTCTGATGCTATTTTCTCGCTGAACCAGCGACCACTACCGCGCGCGCCAACAAATCTTCCCCCCATAGCTTCTCCCATTTCACGAAAAACAATCAAGTATCGACGGGTTACCCTGCCGCATAGAGGACGGCGACCGGCGATACTCCAGTGTGAACCTTAAAAGCGTGTGCTACGTATGTTTGTGGCATGCTACGTAGTGTCCGTTTCCGACGTCGATCAATTGTGGTTCTTTTGCGCTGCATATTTTTCCAGTCTTGTCTGGGCATCTTGTGTGGAATCTGCATCCCGGCGGCGGGTTGACTGGGCTCGGGATTTCTCCCGGGATGACGGTTTCGCTTCGTTTTGATGCTGGGTCGGGTACTGGCACGGCGGAAATCAAAGCCTTTGTGTAGGGATGTAGAGGTTCGTAGACTATTTTTTCTGTTGAAGCCATTTCCATTATTTTGCCTAGGTACATGATAGCGATTCTGTCGCACATGTGTCTGGCTAGAGCCAAGTCGTGGGTGATGTATAGGAAGGAAACATTGAATTTCTCCACCAGATTAAGCATCATAGTCAAGATTCCGGCTCTGATCGAAACGTCCAGCATGGACACAGGTTCGTCAGCAACCAAGAATTCGGGGCGAAGAACGAAGGCTCTGGCTATGGAAACCCTCTGCCTCTGCCCCCCACTCAACTCGTGAGGGAACCTGTAAAGAAACTCTTCGGGGGGCAGCAGGTCAACCTCGGCTATTGCCTCTCTCACTCTCTCCTCTATTTCAGCTTCGCCGCTCAACGTCTTCTGAACCCTCAGAGGCTCCGCCACGATGCTGCCCACCGTCATTCTAGGGTTCAAAGACTCGTATGGATCTTGAAACATCATCTGCATCTTGCGACGCAACGGTTTCAACTCTTTTTCTGGGAGGGCTGTCACATCTTCGTCGCCGAAGAATATTTTTCCAGCGGTCGGCTCAATCAGTCTCAGCAAAAGTCTTCCGGTGGTTGTTTTCCCGCTGCCACTCTCTCCAGCCAACCCGAAAATCTCTGCCTTATCTATCTCAAAGCTGATTCCATCAACTGCGCGTACGAACATTTGTTCTCTCGAGAAAAGGGTTTCGAAGAAGCCTTTCCTCACCGGAAACCATTTTCGCAGGTCTGTTACTTTCAACAGTGTCTTTCCATTTGTCATGGCAATTCCCTTCATGCTTTTTTGACGAGGTGGCACGCGACGTAGCGTTTTCCCGCCTTCACCAGTTTTGGTTCCTCTTTCTTGCAGATATCCATTACGTAGGGGCATCTAGGGTGGAATCTGCATGCTGGAGGCGGGTTCAACAGGTCGGGTGGGAAGCCTGGGATAGAGGTCATGCGTCTTTTTGCCGCTCTTATGCTCGGAAAAGCGCCTATAAGACCTTGCGTGTAGGGATGCAACGGCTCTTTATATATGGTTGAGATGTCTCCCTGCTCCACAATTTTTCCTGCATACATAATTGCCATTTTGTCGCAGGTTTCAGATATAATCGACAGGTCGTGGGATATCATTATCATCGCTAGGTTTAGCCTGTTCTTCAGTTCTCTCATGAGCCTTAACACTTGCGCTTGTACTATTACGTCTAAGGCTGTTCCAGGTTCATCTGCGATCAAGAGGTCTGGGTTGCACGCTAAGGCCATGGCTATCATTGCGCGTTGCCTCATTCCTCCGCTGAACTCGTGGGGGTAATTGTCTGCTCTTGAAGGTTCAAGACCTACAGTCTCCAAGAGTTTTTCAACCCTTTTTCTAGTCTCCTTCTTTTCTACTTCGGGTTCATGAAGAGAAATGGCTTCAACAATTTGGTCTCCAACTTTGTAAACCGGATTGAGAGCGTTCATAGCCCCTTGGAAAACCAGCGATATTCCTTTCCATCTTATATTCCGCATCTGCGACTCTTTGAATTTGACGAGGTCTTCGCCCTTGAAAAGTATTTTTCCTCCCAAGATTTTTCCTCCCTGGGGAAGAATCTTCAGAAGAGATAACGCAACCGTGGTTTTTCCGCATCCAGATTCTCCAGCTAAACCCATCATCTCTCCCTTGTCCACTTGGAAGCTAACCTCGTCTACAGCTCTCACCGGCCCCCTGACTGTAAGATAGTGGGTTGTCAAGTCTTGAACATCTAACATAACCATGTTTTGCGGCATCCTTTGACTAGGCTTCCAGTCGTTCACCCTGTTCTGTGTAAGCCTCAGGTCTTCAAAGATGAATGCAGATATAAACCTTCTCATTTCTTCAAAATGAGTTTCGAACATGCAGGTCGTACAAGTTTCTCTGCAATTCTTTCTGTTTGCGCTAGGTTTTTCTGTCAAAGAACGTTTAAAGGAGACGTTGACAACAGACTCTTAGGCTTGGGAGTTTCGAAGATGCAGGAACGGTGGGTTGGAAAGAACGTTGATTTGTCGCTCCTAAGTGAACGTGTCGAAAATTTTTTTGCGGACAAAGGTTTCATAACCACAAAAGACTGGTCTGCGTCGGAGTATGCAATTTCAGCGAAGCCACAACGTGGTGTCGCCATAATTGGCCGTGTAAACGTGAGAATTCTGGGAGACCCAAACGATTTCTTAATCGAGTTTTCAACCAGCGAGCATTCACGTTCTGCTGTCAAGCTGGGATTCTTCACCACCATGTTCGGAGGGGGAAGCCTTCTTCTGCGCGGTTTGAAATCTCGAGAGGCACTAGAAAAATTGGAAAAGGATTTTTGGCTTCACACAGAAGAAGCCATAGGATATTTGTCTAACTCAAAAGATTGAATATAATAGGCAGCTATTTTCGTCTTCGCAAAATTGAACTCAGCGATGGCAGTCTTTCTGACATCAAGATTTTCAAGAAAAAAAGTGTCGATAATCCACATCCAATGAAAACCGATAGCGCAGCCAAGACGTTTATTAGCGAGGATAGAAACGTGTTTCGTGAATGCACTGGCAACTCTACAATTTTGCCTTGGAAAGTCCTCAGCAGGCTGTTATCATCGATATCCAATTCCCCTACAAGACTGCTTACTTTCACCTCTACGGCGTGATAACCCAAAATGGGCCGATCAAATCTTGTTAAGCGGATTGTCAGGGTTGCTTCTGCTTCAGAAGGCAAAGTGACATCAGTGCTGTCAAAGATTGTGAAATCATAATAGATATTGACGTCGAGAGTCTCGTTGAAGTTTCCCTGATTTTCAACAGTTACCTCGACGGTCAGAGTCTCTTCACTCGACACATTAATCAAAGAAACGGCAATGTCAGTCACAGCTACATCATGGACCTCATGATATAACCGAAGCGTTGGATCTCCAATCAGTGTCAAACCGTAGAACCGGCGTTGAAGGTAATTATACCTCTCATGGAGATCTACAGACCACTCACGGAAAGCGTCACCTACACATTTTCCTTCGGATAAGGATCCATAGAAAACGCTCACTGGGAGCGTAGGGATAATCTCTGTAGAGCCAACTGCTAGGAGGCCGTAGTCATTCCCGAACACTGCTGAACCTGCTAAATAATCTGGTTCGCTATAAAGGGCAGCCGAGCAAACCACAAAATGATAGAAGAATATACGCGGATTAATAGACCTATAATCAGAAGAATAGACGGTGCTCTCCCACTGGAACCATGATCCATTTAATGTTTCCGGTTCTTTGGGAGGAACCATAAAAGTATGATTATTATGGGTGCCGTGGCACATTAGATACATCAATTGGTAACCCAACGGATCGTCAATTCTGTTTTTGTAGTCTGTGGCGTTGGTTGTCGCTCGGTCTCTCACAAAAACAATGTCAGAGTATATTTTGCCTACAGAAAACTTTGCGTCATCCTCTGTATTCGCGCTGGTCCCGCTGTCATCGATATATAATAGGCCACGCCACCAAGGCAGAGAGAGCGTTCCAATTCTGTAGCGATGATTTTTGGCGAAATAGTGATTAAGTACAGAAGCCTCGTCACCTGCGACATCAGGAACCTTAAGTCTTCCAACCCAGATCTCTGGTGCGACATCTCCAGAGTGTTCGTCGTAGATCATGTCGTTGTCCGAGTCTATCCACAATCCATCGAGATCCGTGTAATATAAATCAGTGGGAAACTCTTTGGCGCCTACTTCAAACAATGCTCCAGGAATGTCCCCAACCAGAAGGCACCCCTCCAGCGGATGACGCAAGTTTTCCTGTAGATAGGACCTTATACCTTCAGGGGTCTCCTCCAGAAGTTGTTGAGTCTCAACGATCTTCACCGAAAATCCTGAGTTTTCGACGTCAGCTGCAAATTGGTCAAGAGAGAACTTTATGTCAGCATAGATTGTTGAGTTGACTAAAACGCAGACTAAAGGTTTCTGTTCTGTAGTTGACGTCGCCAGAGTTTCAGTTTCTGGAAGACTTAACGCCACTTGGGGTGTTGAGAAGAATACTAGAACTAAACCCAAAAAGAACGTCTTCTTAAGCATTTCAGTCAAGAATCTAACTTTCCAATGAGTATTAAACTTTGCGCGCGCATTGAGAATTAGAGATCTAGGTCACATTAGCGTCTTCGTCTAAGCTTTGGGTTGAGTATCTCGTCGAGGGCATATCCCAGCAAAATGAATGAGAGAGAAACTAGAGCTATGCTTATGCCCGGAGGGATGATCCACCATAACATTTCTATGCCGTTGTTGGCCTGTGCGTCGCGAAGCATTCTTCCCCAAGACATTACACTGGGGTCGAAAAGACCTAGCCAACTGAGAGCTGCCTCCAATATTATTGCGGTTGGAACCGCCAGTGCCAACGAAACATAAATCAAGGAGACGACGTTTGGGAGGATGTGCTTCACTATGATGTGAAGCCTGCCAGCTCCAACGGCTTTTGCTGCTTCAACGAAAGGTCTTTCCTTGAGACTCAAGGTTTGGGACCTTACCACCCTTGCGAAACCCATCCATCCGAGAACGCCGATAATTAATATGATGTTCCATAATGAGGTGCCCAATACCGAGATTAAAACTATCAGTAGAGGCAGCCCCGGCAAGACGAGGAGCATATCAGAGAACCTCATCAAGACCTCGTCTACAATTCTTCCAACGTAGCCTGAAACAATTCCTACCACCAGCCCGATGACTATTGACAAAAATGCTGAAAGTAGGCCTACGAAAAGAGAAATCCTTGCTCCATAAACGAATTGGGCGAACAAGTCTCGTCCCCTGTAATCGGTTCCAAGAAGACTGTAGGCCGCGCCGTAGAACTTTGTGTCAAGGTCATCGATGTAGACGGCGGCTTCGCCCAGCATGCCAACAGTATCAGGATCTTCGTCTAGAAACAACACCCGAACATCAAACACATATCTGGCTGGTTCAGAGAAGACTATTTTCCCTGGATCTGCCCAAGTCTCATTGCCGATTCTCTCTTTGAACTCTGTGTCGTATGAATCTATGACGGGCGGATGATCTCTGGGAGCAGGTTTTATTCCTTCGGTGGTAACGTTCTCGATCTGTTCGCTCCAAAATACGGGGTAGGATGGGGTTTCTCCAACCCGCTTAATTGTCATGAAGACCCTGGCATTTGCGTATTCGACTCCTCTGGAGGCATACACAGTTAGGCTGCATTTGAATCTCGGCGGTGGATCGTAGGCCCAGAAGAATTCCCTCGTTAAATGGGCTTCGACTCTTCCGGCCAGTGTTCTTGGATCTTTTCGCTTAAATACTATGGCGGCGCTTCCGTTGCCTACGCTGAGGTGATAACGGAGGGTAACTTCGGCGTCTTCGTTGGTTGATGATGTGAAGTTCCATTCGTTGAAAAGTGAAGCAGGAGTGGGAAAACCTGATTCTTCAACCAAAACCAGATTTTCGTTCAGTTTCTCTCCACCTGGAAGATTCTTGAACCATACAGGAACAGCGAAGTCTACTGCCACAAAAGTGTCATTTACAGGGTCATTAGCGGCTAGAAGAGGAGCGGCCAGTGCTATTGTAATATATATGACCAGAATTGCAATTCCGAAAAGTCCTCTTTTACTACGCCTGAACGTCGCCCAAAACTCTCTGAACCTTTTGATTTGAAACTTTATTGCAGTCTTGTAGGTTCTTGCCACTTTTGTTCACTCGTATTTTATTCGAGGGTCAATCACGCCGTAAAGAATGTCTGCTATAAAGTTAGCGACGATGACGCACAAGGCTACTAGGAAGAATATGGTCTGCAGAACGGGATAGTCTACGAAATCTATTGCCTTCCAGGTCCACCATCCGAGGCCGGGATAAACGAAGACCTGTTCCGTAATGATTGCTCCAGAAAGGATGAAACCAATCGAGATGGCTGCGTTAGTTATGAGCGGCAACGAAGCGTTTTTCAGTGCGTGTTTGAATAGTACTGTTCTTTCTTTAAGTCCCTTTGCTCTGGCAGTCACGATGTAATCTTCGGTGAGGGTCTCCAACATTGTGGCCCTTGCCAGAAGCAGATAACCACCATACAAGAAGAGAGTAAGGGTCAAAGCCGGCAAGAACAGGTGCCAAAGGCGGTCCAAAGCATACGCAAACACGTTTGGAGCCGGGTTTATTACTGAGAAGGAAGTGGTTCCTACGCCTGGGAACCAGTCTAGGCGATAATGGAAAATCAATAAGAACATCATCCCCATCCAAAAAGATGGGAGAGAATAGGTCGTCAAGGAAGACACCACTAAGATGCTGTCGAGGGGACTCCCTCTTTTATGGGCTGCTATGACCCCCAAGATGATGCCAATTATGATAGATAATATGGTGGATACACCCACCAGGAGAAGAGTGTTCGTGAGACGTTCCATCACCTCTGCTGCAACATAGTCTCCCGACATGTAAGATATCCCAAACTGTCCAGTTAACATGTTTTTTATATAATCTATGAACCTAACGTGGATCGGCTGATCCAAGCCCCACAACCTCCTGATTTCTTCCACTTGTTCCACATTTTGTAAACGCGCTGGACTCGCAAATATCGCCATGGGATCTCCCGGCATCAATTGGAATATAACGAAGTTGAGAACAAGCACAAAGAATAAAAGCACAAAAGAATAAGCCGTTCTCTTTATCAAATACGCTCGGAGACCCATCTTCACTCACTTTCGATGGTATTCTTTTAAGATAGAGATATTTTAAGCTTTATTTTTTTTGGGTTAACAAGTCTTACAGAGAAGACTAGGCGTTATTGGAAAAACTTTAAATTGGTAGTGCAAAGAATTATGCCTGGAAATAATCAAAGAAAGAGGGAATGAATCTTGAAAACGAAGAATCTAATTCTGTTGACAATACTTGCTTTTGTGACATTGACGCTACCTATCACTGTCATTCCAGTGACTGCACAACCGGTGTATGGCCCTTGGATGGACTACCTGCACATCAAAAATTATGGAAGCCCAGATGCGCAGTTTGCGGCTCTAGACACAGGAGAAATTGACTTCACCGATTGGCCGTATAGCAAGACGTGGATCGACAGGTTTGCAGCCAAGCCAGAAGAGGTTACCTTGAACAGTTATGCAGAGATTGGCACCTGGGAGTACGACATTAACGTTCAGAGATGGCCAACGGGATGCGACGGTTTGGCTCCACACACGAGGCAACGTCCAGAAACGGGTGTGGGAGATGGCCGTCCTCCAAGTCTAGGACATGACTGGGACCCAGAAACTGTTTCATGGAAAGTTTACTTTGATCCAAACTGTCCATGGTGTATTGCATCTTGGGGCTTCAGGTTAGCCGTGAACTTTTTGACCGACACAAGCTACATAACGACGGAGATACTGAAGGGCTATGGCTACCCAGCCATCACGTGGGTGCCAACACCTGCCCTTGCCGGATGGTTGGACGTGGAAAACCTTACGGATTCGAGTTTCACCTATAATGGCGCGAACGGAGACGTTTTGATCCCCAGTTTGGTCTTCAAATATGATGAGGCTAAAGCTGTGGAGCTACTGGACGCTGCAGGGTTCACTATGATCACAAGCGGCTCGGATGCGGGAAAGAGGCAGGATCCTCGCAAACCTGCTGGCCAAGCACTGTCCCCAATAATCTACTACATTCGATTAGACGACCCGAACCGAGAGGCTGCCGGCTTGAAGCAGGCCGCTGATTTAGAGCGTCTAGGGATTCCTGTGGATAAACGAGATGTCGAGAAAACTGTTTGCTTCAAATCTGTGATGGTCGAATACAACTACAACATATATACTGGCGGCTACTCATTTGGCGCAGACCCCATTTTCATACAAGGGACTTTTCACTCCAGTCAATTCTGGGCTCCACTCGGCTTTTCCGGAGGTTACCAAGGTTTCTGCAACTTGGAAGCTGACTACTGGATTGATGAACTCTATGAGGGAAGCACCTACGAACAGGTTCTGGAGGGAGTACACAAAGCTACCTATCTGCTGAACAAATACGCGGTTGGACCCGACTTGTGGGCTTCAGCTGGTGTACAGGGCTACAGAACTGGATGGGAAGGCGTAGTCAACCATGAAGGATACGGTCCCACCTGCCCAATAACTGGCGGCGGCATGATATGGACCCTCCTCAACGCGAGGTGGACTGGAGGAACACGACCAACAGGCTACGATGACACAATTTGGTGGGGATTCAAGAGCAACCTTGAAGGCCCCCACGTCATCACAGCCGAGTGGGTTTGGGACTGGCAGGTTCTCCAAGAAATATACGACCAATTGATTTGGCGCAACCCCTACAACCTAGCAGAGGACATTGGCTTTATAGCTGAAAGCTGGAGCGAGCTTACAGAATATGAACCA
Source organism: uncultured archaeon (assembly GCA_964348065.1). GTDB lineage: Archaea > Aenigmatarchaeota > Aenigmatarchaeia > Aenigmatarchaeales > Aenigmatarchaeaceae > CS1-C013. Next base: position 5,250 of record CAYGBE010000120.1, on the reverse strand, counting down.
GGAAGGGGATACATCACGTTTACGTTGCGGCCCGGCATTACGTGGCATAACAGCAGCTGGCCGGTTGAGCCGGCGGACGTGAAGTTCTCCCTTGAATTCACCAGAGACTGCGGACCGGGCGTTGCATGGAACTACGCAGGAGGGCCATCAGAGATCGATCACGTGGACACGCAGGAAGAGGACCCAACTCTAGGCCCCATGGACGTCAGAGTCTACTTCACTAGTATGAGCTTCTGGGCATTACACTGGGCTGGCTACATTCCAATAATGAACAGAAAAGTTTGGCTGGCAGCTAACGAATACTATGATTGGGGCTACGTATGGCCTCACGCACCTGGCACTTTCTGGGACTGGGACCGTATAGCTGTTAGGGAGTATCATCCGTGGGACGACGATGTATATGACGCTGCAACCGGTGGAGTAGGATCAGACGGAATTGTTGACATGGCCCAAGACGGCTCCGGACCTTGGAGTTGGGTTGGCGGAGATCTTCTGGAATTCGTAGACCTAGAGGCGAACCGTGACTTTTTCTGGAGCCAAGATGACGTACAAGCCTTTCTAGCCGAAGCGTTCCACACAGCTGGTGACGTGAACAAGGATGGTGTGATAGACATACGAGACATAACCGCCATTGCCAGAGCCTTGGGAACCGACGAGACATGGCCTCAGGGAACGGGTTGGAGTCAATTTAACCCGGACGCTGACCTGAACGAAGACAACAAAGTAGACGCATTAGACCTAGCGTTTGCTGGCAAAGCCTATGGAAAGAAGGCAGGGTGACAAAAATGAAAACAAAAAGTTTACCCATAATCCTTCTTCTGGCGCTCTCTATAGTCGGCATGACCTGTTTTCATGTCGGCGTAGTGTGGGCCCAAGAAGCTGTTGTTTCCATCGATCCTGCGGTAGGAACGGCAGACCCGCTGGAAACATATGCAATTGACGTCACCGTCGCCAACGTCACAGGTGTGAACTCTTGGGAATTCAAAATAAGATGGGACACTTCTGTACTAACGTTTCCGCCCACTGTCACAGAGGGACCCTTCCTCAGCTCTGTGGGATCTACAGTAATGTTCGAAAATCCTCTACAGCTGGCTTCAAGCTACCAAGTGGGAGTAACCCTCCAGACAGACGACAGCGCGAGCGGTAGCGGAACCCTAGCAACATTTGAGTTCGAAGTTCTAAGTGCAGGAAACTGTACCCTGGAGCTCTACGACACCTTCCTATTCTACGCCAACGGAACAGAAATTACGCACACAACCACGGATGCCTATTTCTATACTCTAAAGCCGTTCCCCTCCTTCACTTGGACCCCAGGGCAACCGATTCCCGGAGACACCGTAACCTTTGACGCTTCAGCCAGTTACAGCCCTGCAAACCAGTCCATCGTCAGCTATATGTGGGACTTTGGCGACAACTCAACGGGCACCGGCATGATCGTAAACCATACATATGCAGAGTATCGCTTTGATCCATACGTCGTAAACCTCACCGTAACCGACGATGTTGGCGCATCCTGGTCGCTGGCGCAAGAGCTGAGGTTCTGGCGCGACGTAGCCATGTCAGACGTTTGGCCAACACTTGATGATTGGGATCTATCCACGGCAGACAGAGAAATTCCAACTGGTTCATGGGAATGGTATGGACCAGATGAAGTGATAGAAGGATACGGATTTAATGTTAGTAGGTGGGGAACGGATGGACCATCGCTTACCATTATCGCCACCGCTACAAACCTAGGCAGCGTGGATCAAGATGTAACGGTCCACGTCTACATTGACCGTGACACCGCAGTTATTGGCGACGAATGGGCTGGTCATTGGGGCGGCCCTTGGATAGATTGGGACCCAGCGCCTGAAAACTTCTACGCAGAGACAACCATTGCAGCTGGCCAGGGTTCAGGGTTTGCCCTATGGTTCTATTGGTGGCTACTAGACACGCCTCTCCCCAACGACCAAAGCGATTATATAGGAGACTATCTACCACTAGGCGACTACACGATCACTGCAGTAGTAGAAACATTCGTAGGTGAACAGTTAGTAGACAACAACAACCTGACAGTTACAGTCAGCTTAGTCCCCGAAATCTCTCTGGTACCAGACACTGGAATCGCAGCCACCACCATAGCTGGAAACTTTGACCCCAACTCCGCAATAACAATCGCATGGGATGGGACACCAATACCCACTGTTCCAAATCCCCTAACCACAGACTCCAACGGCGAATTCACAGCCCTAATTAGTGTACCAACCCAAGATGAACCTGGACTGCACTTCATCAACGCATCCGACGAAGCAGGAAACTGGGCAGAAGCATCATTCACCGTGCTTGACATGACAGGACCAGCAGGACCAGCAGGACCAGCAGGTGCAGATGGTGCAGATGGTGCAGATGGAGCAGCAGGACCAGCAGGTGCAGATGGTGCAGATGGTGCAGATGGTGCAGATGGTGCAGATGGAGCTACCGGTGCAGATGGTGCAGATGGAGCAGCAGGACCAGCAGGTGAAGACGGAGCAGATGCTCCGATGGAGTATGTCTGGGCCTCACTTATCCTCGCCATCATAGCTATTCTGATTGCAGGTTTCGGAATCTTCAGGAAAACGTGACAGCAACCAACACAAATACCCTCATCTCCCCTTTTTTATTGATTAATTAACAATTTTGCCCACGTTCAAATATTGTCAAACCAGGAATTGGACGATTTTCACTCTGTCAAAGCGTGCCCAATGCTTTAATCTTACAGCAACCGTCAATATTAAAAAAGTAAAACGCGAACTAACGTCTCTTTCTCCGAAATACTGCGAAAATGATTGCGGCAACAACTACCATGACGATTATGACAGCCGCAACAATTGTTGGCGACAAGGAAGACGTCTCTTCATGCGGAGTTATCGTGACATTTCCGTTGATGTAAGTGTTGTCATCGATGTTCGCTTCCCAAATCACTGAACTGGCCACGGCTTTTATCGCATGGTTTCCTTCAGACATGCCCTCTGTTTTCCAGCTGAAAGTCAACGTTTCTTGGGCACCGGGACTCAGATTGGAGGTGCTTACCGTTCCAATATTGATGTCCCCCCAGTAAACAACAACGTCAAAAACTTCAGTCACGTCTCCATCATTCCTTGCAACAACTGTAATGGACACGGAATCGCCGGCTTCCACTGAGGTTGGAGAGGCCTCGACGCTAACGATGGAAACATCTCTGCGCACACCCGAGTTGTCAAAGTAACCATCCTGCACGTCATGAGGAAGTTCGTCTCCACCGTAGTCAAGCAACTTAGTACCGTAGAGGTCAAGAACAGTATTTCCCACGGTTTCGACAAGGAAGGTGACAGTTATCAGCGTCCCGTTACCGCTAGCTGAAACATCAGGCGGCTCCCCAAACAGAGAGCAGTTGGCATAGAGAAAGCCTTCTTCTTGAAGTATGTACTTATTGAAAGTCGTGTCATAGGCGCTTTGATTGAGGAAAGAACCCTCCTCAACATTAGTAACGTTTAGTACAGCTGGGTCCCAACTCATATTAAGGCTCCAGGCGTAGATCCCTACGGCTTGGATAACGGTTACGTTGATACTGAAGGCATTTCCGGGCTGCAATGACGCATCTACAACACTTGATGGTTCGACATGAATTTCAGGCGGAGGCAAGGATTGGAAGTAGCCATCCTCTGTTCCATGCGACATTTCAATAATCAAAGAGCTAATGAGCTTTGTGTCGTAGAGGTGTAGAGAGGTGTTTCCCTCTTCCTTGACGAGAAACTCAACGGTGGCTAGAGTTCCACTTCCACTTGCTGCGGCACTGGCTGGTTCACCCAGAAGGGTGCATGCTACAAATGCGTAGCCGCTGACGCCGAAAGGATCCGGCGTATTGTACATGCGTGGAGTGAAACTGGTCTTGTAGGTTCCTTCGGCGTTGAGAAACGGTTCTTCGGTTATGCCAGTCACATTCAAGAGGCTTGGTTCCCAACTCAGTCCAAATTGATAGGTATAGAGATTCAGGACATTAGCGACCTTTACGTCTACAGTGAAGGTTTCACCAAAGCCGGCAGAAACTATGGAAGGACTAACGTAAAGCTTGGGCTCTTCTTGGCCCTCTACTCCTGTTGTAGCCCATCCGAGAATTGGCAGAATAATGAGAAACAGCAAAAGAAAGCTTTTTGCTTTCAACATAGGCGATCGCTCTCAACACACATGTCAAGACTCAAAACGGAACCACTCATATAAACGTATATATCCATGTATTCGGTCTTCTCCGTTTTCTGTTATGTATTAGCCCTATCAGCTGTCAAAATTTAAGTTTTACCAGCTTAAATCTCTGTTGCCTGTCCGCGCGCGGCAAACATGATTAATTGAAGGAAGCAACCGAAAAAGCAGAGTGTTCTGCTAAAAATTGCCTTATGAATAATAACGATAAATAGAATACATGGACGTGACATAAAACTTAAATCCTAAACTAACAGATGTCCATTGGAAACTAAAATTTTGAAGGTGAAAAAATGAAGAAAGCCAAGAATTCTAGAAAGGGAATCTCAACGACTGTTGTTGTCGCAGCGATAATTCTGATAATCATAGTAGTTGTCGCAGCGTTATACGCTCTAGAATTGCCCCCCTTTGCGCCAGCAGAGGAGAAGATATTGATCATGGGAACGACGGACTCTGTGGAATCTGCAATCGATCCGAGTCGAGCTTGGGACTTCTTTGGGTGGGAGATAATCCAAAACACGGGTTGCACCTTGGTGGAGATCGAACCTGGCTCATCAGCTACAGAGGAAGACTTTAACCCAGCGTTGGCAACCGATTGGACAGTAAGTGCAGACGGGAAAACTTGGACCTTCACCCTGAGACAAGGCGTCGAGTTTGAGGATGGAACAGAATTCAACGCAAGTCATGTGAAATACAGTTACGATAGGGCGATTGGAATCGACCATCCTGATGGCATGCCACACGGCATGGAGTTCAACACTATCATAGATAGCGTAGAAGTCGTGAGCAAATATATGGTCAGGTTCAATCTGGTGCAACCCTTTGGCCCATTCCTGCCGTTATTGGCAGGCCAAGCATGTGCCATAGTTAATCCTGATTACGCTGGAGGCTGGAAAACAGTCTGGAACCCGGATGACGTGGTCTACTACGAGAAGGGCGACGTGCGCGCAAGCACTCCAATGGATCTGGGACCGTACAAGTTGACAGAATGGACGCGAGTAGCCGGAAATGATCACGAGATGAGACTGGAGGCGAATCCCAACTACTGGAACA
>CAYGBE010000119.1:0-4781 GCA_964348065.1 uncultured archaeon | reverse complement strand
GCTCCTAGCTTGGGTCTTAAAACTTTGATTAGAAAATTACATTAACATGTCAACTAAGGTTCTATCAATAGGACAAATTCTGAAAAATGATTTTTATAAGTATTTGATCGTTTAGAGGAATGAATCACACGCAATCATAACTCCTTGAAATTAGGGATAGTACAAAATGAAACTCCTAAGAAAATGTTCTGTATGTAGTAGATATACCCTCTCAGATAATGACTGCCCAGATTGCGGAGGAAAAACTAGAAATGCGCATCCTGCAAGGTATTCTCCGGAGGACAAATGGGGAAAATATCGGCGGAAATTGTATCAAAAAAAATCTGAACATACAGACGATTGAACAGGCGTAGGTGCTCGACTTGGCAGAACAACAAGAAGCTACAGAAGAAGTTCAAGAGCAATTGATAGTCGGAAATATCTGTAAAATATCTTGGAAAGGCAAAATTGAAAATTCAGATAAAATAGTTGATGAAACAGACGAACCTACAGTTGTGGTTTTAGGAAAAGGCCATGTAATCCCGGGAATAGAAGAGATTCTTCCTGGAATGAAACCTGGTGAGTCTAAAAAAGTTTTAATTCCTCCTGAAAAGGGATTTGGTACACGAGATCGCTCTAAAGTTCAAGTAATGTCCATTCGAAGATTCAAGAAACAAAACATTAATCCAGTCCCTAACATGCGTGTAAGGATTCAAAACCGATTCGGTATCATTCGGAGCGTCCACGGGGGGCGTGTTACAGTTGATTTCAATCCTCCCCTCGCAGGTCGGACATTAGTTTATGAAGTGTCAGTAGAATCAATTTTACACGACCCAGAGGACATCACCAAAGCTTTCATTAAAAAACACCTACCAAAAGCAAATCCTGAAGAATTCACGATTATAATTGAAGAAGACTCAGTTATAATCCAGCTTCCAAGAGATGAAACCCTTCTGTTCAGTGAAGGTCTACAATTCATTAAAACTTTTATTGCTAGCGAGCTTATTACAAACTTGGATAGAATCTCTACAGTGAAATTCATTGAAACATATCCTGTGCCTGTGGATTCACAAAAATAGCTATGCTTTCTCGAAATGTAAGTGATCGGGCACACAAGTAAGTTACTGATTACACCCTATTTTATCCTACTTAAGGAAACATGGCTTGATGGGAGAGATTACTCGAGAAAACAAAATAATTCCATAAGAATTCACTTTAGAATCTTTAATACGGACTCATCCAAATGGATCTCGACATAACCGCACTGCTTACAGCAGTCCACGAGAATGGGACCCGCCACAGATCCAAAAAAAAGGGTTATAGGATGTTTCTCTGCTTTAAGGGGTTTGTTGTAAAGAATATCTGAATTCAGGCATTTAGGGCATGTTTCCATTGGTTGAAAAATGCTAGGGGGGATTTCAGTGGGTTCAGGCTGAATCAATGGCTGAACTTCCACTTTGGATGGATCAGGCGTCGCGAGAAGCACGTGCCCACATTTTGGACACACCATATTCCATGCCTCCAACTCGGTATTACATTTAGGACAGGATTTCTCTGCGCTTGTGGGCATTTTAAAAAAGCCTCCCCCTAATTCTTGGGACTCTAACCATATGTGTTCTCTGGAAGGGACATCTAATGTATAAAATTATGTTCATTTAATTTCATCTAATGCAATTGATTGATGTTTTTTTCTTATTTAAAAAGTCACTACACTCACTTGAATATCCTTTTTATAAATTACAAAGCGTACCACGCATCTCTACCACCACCCCGTGCGGTTTGTCCCCCATTTCCGAGATCATCCTTTTTAGCGCCAAGCAGTCATCCGACACGCCTCGACCGATTAGTAGACGCAGGCTAAACGCCTCGGCCGAAGCCTTGACGCGTACACCCCGTCCCTATCAACCTGATCTTCTATCAGAGGTCTCGTCCACCCCCATCTCCTCCGTCGCCGGAGGTGATCTGCGGGGGCAGAATGGAAAGCTCTTTTCGGGAAGGGTTTCGAGCTTAGATGCTTTCAGCTCTTATCCCACGGCGCGTGGCGGCCCGGCAATGCCTTATCAGACAACCGGTAGACCAGAGGCACCCACCCTTCGTTCCTCTCGTACTGAAAGGCTGCTACCCTCAGCTTTCCCACACGTCCAGCAAAGAGAGTCCGACCTGTCTCACGACGGTCTAAACCCAGCTCACGTTCCCTTTTAACGGGCGAACAGCCCTACCCTTCCCGGCTTCTGCACCAGGAGGATAGGAAGAGCCGACATCGAGGAAGCAAGCCGCGAGGTCGATATACTCTCCCACGCATGGAAGAGAGAAGATGTCACAAATACATACGAGAGATGTGAGCTCTCGCTCGCGACAACTCTGTTACCCCCGGGGTAACTTTTCTGCCGTGGCCGACCCTCACTGAGAGGGTACGACCGCTCGCTAAGCCACGCTTTCGCGGCAGGATTTCTCATTGTTAGAAATCCTGTCAGGCCAGCTTCTGCCCTTGCACTCTACTCCGGATTTCTGTCCCGGATGAGCTGACCTTTGGGCGCCCTTGTTTTCTTATCGAGGGCGTGCCGCCCCAGCCAAACTGCCCACCTGGCGTTGTTCCTTCTTGCGAGGGTTAGAAACACAGTTTTAAGCGGGTAGTATTCCACGGGTGCCTCCACCCAGCCCGAAAGCTAGGTTTCGTCGGCTCCTACCTATGCTCTGCACCTAAAGCCATGCTCCAGCACCAAGCTACAATAAAGCTCCACGGGGTCTTCTCTTTCCGCTGGACGAGACCAGACTGTTCACTGGTCTGGAGGTTCACCAGGCTCCGGGCTGGGACAGTGAGGACCTAGTTGATTCGTTCATGCACGCCGGAACTTACCCGGCAAGGCATATGGCTACCTTAAGAGAGTTTTAGCCCCCAGCAAACACAGTTGCTGAGTATAGTTACTCCCGGCGTTTAGCGGGGCTTAGCCACGTTGAAACGCAGTTTCACGACCCGCCACTGGCCAGAACTCACGTCCCGTGCTCAGGCTTTCGCCCTTGCGAGACGCTATGTTTTTATTAAACAGTCCGGTCCTCCTAGTCACTGCGACCAGCGATCCCAGGGGTCTCCTAGATCGCTGGCACCCCTTCTCCCGAAGTTACAGGGCTAATTTGCCGAATTCCCTAGCCCGAGTTACCCCTGACACGCCTTAGGCTACTCACCTAGGGGCACCTGTGTCGGTTCTGGGTACGAGCGCGCAAGATTCTTCCCAAGTCCTTTTTCAAGGGCTCCAGGGCTCAGCTGTAGCCAGCACTAGTGCTAGCCTATTCATGTCTTCGTCTGGTTCTCACCATTACGGTACTTCCCAGAGTTCGAACATTTAAATAGGGCGACAGCCCTACACAACCTACTCCAAAGCGTCAGGACTTAGGCGTAGCGTCGCCGCGTGTACTTGCGCGGTAACGGAATGTTAACCGTTTTCCCTTTCGACCACTCACTGGTTAAGTGGGACCTTAGGATCGACTAACCCTCAGCTAACGAATATTGCTGAGGAACCCTTGCCCTTTCGGCGGTCGGGATTCTCACCCGACTTTGCTGATACTACTGCCGGGATCTACATTCCTGCCCGGTCCACAGGGTCTCACGGCCCTGCTTCGGTCCAAACAGGACGCCCTCCTACCAAATCACCCGTTTCCAGGTGCTCCGGGGTATCGGCGGCTGGCTTAGCCCCGTCCATTTTCGGCGCCAGAGAGCTCGGCGAGTAAGCTGTTACGCACTTCTTAGAGGATGGCTGCTTCTAAGCCTACCTCCTCGCTGTCTTCGCCCTATGACAACCTTTAGTTTAACACTGAGCCAGCACTTGGGGGCCTTAACCTCGGTCTGGGTTGTTCCCCTCTCGGCCATGGGGCTTACCCCCATGCGCCCGTCTCCGGTCTTCTCAGATGCCTGTAGATTCGGAGTTTGACAATGGTTTTACGGCTTCCGCCTTTACGCCACTATCAGTGCTCTACCCTACAGGCCATCTCCAACCAGGCTGGACTAGGGCTCCACTTCGGAGGGAACCAGCTATAACCGGTCTAGATTGGTCTTTTGCCCCTACACCCAGGTCAGAGAAACGAATTGCACGTCAGCACTCCTGCAGGCCTCCACCGAGGTTTCCCTCGGCTTCACCTTGCCCAGGCGTAGATCGACCGGCTTCGGGTCTCACCCTCGTGACTCCAGGCCTTTATCAGACCTCGCTCCTGGCCCCCCAAGGGAGGTTACGAGCATTTTGGTTTCCCTACGCCTCCAGAGTTTGGAAGCTCTTTAAGCTTGCCACGAAGATGAACTCCCCGGCCCGTGTTTCAAGACGGAAGATGCAACCCTGCTCCTCTCCTCTCGTACTATCCGGTTGCCCGGAGCTCCTTCGAGGAGACTCTTCGCTTTCAGGCCGCATCCATTATTACTAACAGGTTTCAGGCACTTTTCACCCCCCTTCCGGGGTGCTTTTCAGCTTTCGCTCACGCTACTAGTGCGCTATCGGTCTCGGGATATATTTAGGGTTAGCAGTCAGTGTCTGCTTCCTTAACGCAGGATTTCCGACCTACGCTACTCGGGCGTTGCTCCGATCCCTATGATTTACGCTTAGGGGACTATCACCCTCTTTGGTTCGACTTTCCAGACGAATTCAGCTTAGTCATGAGGGATTAATGAGCAGGCCACACACTACATCCCCAACATCTTTCGATGATGGGTTCAGTTTGCCCTCTTCCCTTTTCACTCGCCGTTACTTAGGGAATCCCAATTGGTTTCTTTTCCTCCCGCTACTGAGATGTTTCACTTCGCGGGGTACCCGTCCCCA
>CAYGBE010000118.1:0-3472 GCA_964348065.1 uncultured archaeon | reverse complement strand
CGGGCACGGCGAACGTCGCCTCCATGGTCCCCCTGCGGAGAGGGCCGCTGAAGAGCCGCTGTCTGCCGATGCCCTGCTGGTCGGTCGGCACGAGGTAGACGTGCGCCGCCCCGCGCACCGGCTCCCCTGTATCGTGGTTCGACGCGATCACGCGCAGCGAGGCCGGGCCGCCAGCCAGCCAGCGGGATTGCCCGCGTATGACGGTCTCGAGCGGCGTCAGCTCGCTCGTAGAAGTGGCGCCCCCGTCTGCGAGTGCCATGGAGATAGCGACGCCCAAACCCACGACTGCGGTCCACTTGAGAAGACAAGCAGTAGTCTTGTTCACCACTGACCTCTCCTTTGAGAGCACACCAAGTGTCACATCCCACCCATTTGCCTGTATCTGCTTAGACCGGCCCGCTTGAGGAATAGTTCCGAGCCATGGGGGGACAGACGCAGGGGAGCGGCGGACCCGCGTCCGCCGCTCCCAATCCGGGCTGGCTCGCCGTGCGGCTGCTAGCGCCCGCTGGCGATATGGATCACGCCATCCTCGTACTGCAGCACGAGATCCAGGACATCGCCCAGGAAGCGCAGGGGAACGACCGTGCGATTCCCTCGCAGCGCCGCCGGCGCGCCCATCGCCACCTGCTCACCGTCAACCTCTGCCACCTCCTCGCCAATGGTGACAGCGATCTGGCGCCCCCAGGCGACAGCGGTGGCGCGCTTCTCCGTGTTCTCCCACGAGATCTCGCCGCCGGCCTCTTCGATGACGGCGCGGAGCGGGACCGCAGCGCGTCCATCAGCGATGACCGTGGGCGTTGGTGAGACAAGCGGCCTGCCGTCGAGGTACACCGTCACACAGGGAATCCTGAGCTTGCGGCCCGGGCGAAGCAGCCTCGGGTCCGTGATGCTGTTGGCGCGGGCGATCTCGGCGGCGGTGACCCCGTACCGGGCGCCGATGGCGTGCAGCCAGTCCCCCTGCTGAACGACATAGACGACCGGCTCCGGCGCGGGCTCCGCGGTGAGCTTCGGAGCGGGCCTCAGCTCTACCGGCCGCGGAGGAAGCATCGCCACCTCGATTCCGGATGGAGCAGACGGCACGCGCTCGATGGCGCTGATCTCCGCCTCGGCCATGGCGGCAATCGTTGTCCCCGGCGATGCAGCGGTCTGCGCAGGTGAAGGGAGAGCGGCCGGCTCCTGCGGCCACTCCGGCAGTCGCGCGATCTCCACCGGCGCCGCAGCCGGTTCCCGCGCACCTGAGGCCGGCGCATCCTGTTGCTCCGCCGGGCCCAGCGCTTCGACCTCTGCGGCGCGCTTCGGCGGTGCCGGCTGGGCCGCGGGCATCGGATCGGGCATGCCGGGCTCCGCGGGGGGAAGGGCAGCGATGGCAACCGGCTCCGCCGCCGGCTCGCGCGGGGCAGGGGCAGCCGGCTCCCCGGCGCTCCCGGCGGCCAGCCCCGCCTCGGACGGGACAACGAGCGCGACAGCGTCCGGGGCCGGCGGCGTCACATCAGCGGGAAGCGCAGCGATCGTAACCGGCTCTGCCGCTGGTTCGCGGGGGGCCGGCAGCGGCACGTCGGCGGGAAGCGCAGCGATCGTGACCGGCCCTGCCGCCGGTTCGCGCGGGGCCGGCGGGGTCACGGTCCTGGGAAACGCAGCGATCTTGACAGGCTCCGCGTCGGCCGCGGGCGGCCGCGGGACGGGAGCGCTCGGCCGGATCAGCTCTCCACTCGAGCTCACGAAGGGCGCGGTTCCCGGGACTGCCACCGCCGGCTCGGCCACAGTGAGGCTCGGACGCGCCGCGGTGAAGCTTTCGGTTCGCATCGGCGGGGGCAGCACCGGCTCCCCCGCGCGTGCAGGACGCTCGACAGGCTGCGGCGCAACGGGGGCCGTCGGCCGCGGTTCGGCGGCTCGCATCACCGTCGCACCGCTCGGGTTGTCCACCTGGACTTCCATCTCGGGAGTGATCGCCTCCCGATCCCCTGTCAGATAGGCCTTCACTCGAAGCCTGTGGAGGCCGTTGAGGTAGCGCGTCGTGTCCCAGATGTACTGGTAGGGACGGACATTGCTCATCGCCTTGAACACGTCGTCCACCAGAAAGATGACGTACCTGACAGCAGCGGGTTGTTCGGCGGCCACTTGAATCGTGGTCTTCCCCGCGACAGTGTCTCCGGGCTTCGGAGACAGGATGCGCACGACTCCACTCAGGTCCGGGAACACTCGCCGCAGGAAGACGAGGACCTCCGCCCCGCCGCTCGCTCCCGTCGAGTCGTATGCCCGCGCGGCGAGGCGATGCTCTCCCAGATCGTACTTGCGCACAAGCCAGGTGAAGGAAACGGCGCCGCTGGCCTCCGGCGGCTCGATGACTCGTGTGTCAACGATCAGGCCGTCCACGACGAGATCGACCTGCTCCACGGCTTCATCAGCCGCGGCCGCGTAGGACACCTCGACTGCAACGGTTTCCGAGGCGACGGTGTAGCCTTCCTCAGGCGATGTGATAGAAACCTGCGGGGCAGTGTCGTCGGCTGCGGCGAGGGCTGGGATCAGTGCGAGGAACCCAAGAGCGAGAGCGATGCAGAGGGTTCTCTTCACGGCGGCGCTCCTTTTCCGGCCATGTGGGGGGAGAGACAAGCCCTGAGAAGCGCTCGCGCGCTTCCCGACACCCCCGGTGCAACGCCGGAATGATAGCACGCGAGCAGAGCGCCGTCAACGCGGTCGAGCCGAGCACCGGCAGCGTTACTTACCAGGCGTTCGCTTCTCCTCCGCGTGAGGGCCGGCCGCCCATCTCACCACCAGCCAGACGATCAGCAGCAGCGGCACCCAGATCGGGGTGTAGACGCCGCTCCAGATGCCGATCGTCGCCAGGCCGCGACCGGTCTGTATGAGCGAGCGCGTCGCCTCGCGGTAGACGTCCTTCGCGGCCCAGACCTGGGCTCGCACCATGGGCTCCGGCTGGGGGCCCTCCAGGCGCACGTGCACGGTGGAGAGCGCGACCCGGTCCTCCAGGTATCGCATCCGCCCCGCGATCTGCTCGACCTGCCCGCGGACTCGCGCCAGCGTCTGCTCCACCTCGAGCAGGTCGCTGATCTTCCCGGCCCGCTTCAGGAGGTCGAGGAGGCGCTCTTCCTCGCGCTCGAGATTCCGCTTGCGCGACCTGAGATCGACGTACTCCTCCGTGACTTCCTTTGCGCTGATCTCCTGCTTCAGCAGCGTGCCCAGGGCGGCGATGCTGTCGATTACGCTCTCGAGCCCCTCCGACGGCACTCGGATCGTCATCGTGGCGTGGATGGGGCCTGCCTCCGCGCTCAGGTTTGTGTCGGCCAGGTAGCCGCGCGCATCCCGCGCGATGCGCGCCACCTGCTCGTGCGCCTCCGTCACATCCTCAACCCGGAGACGCAGCGATGCCGTCCGCATGAGCATCTGGGTGCTTGGCCAGGCCGCCTGGACTTGCTCGAAGCCCGCTCCCGGAGCGCCGACCGCGTCCGCACCACCG
>CAYGBE010000117.1:0-3167 GCA_964348065.1 uncultured archaeon | reverse complement strand
GTGCGCATGCAGCGATGAAGAGTCCAGCCTTTGGGCGGATCGTACCTACGGCTGAAGTAGATACTATTGGCATCCGGAGACAAACAGGGTGACCACACTCTGTATGGAATGCTTTTTATACGTTCAGGCGTTGTCCAGCTCTGGTCCGTGTTTTCTGTGATAAAAACAAGCCGACGTCGGGCAAAACAAAAGGTGTTGCCATCAGCCGAGAAGTGCCCATGGGACTCCCACTGGTGTGGCTGTGTATCGCTAATCAATCCCGGGGCAAAAACCTTAGCAACAGGCCCGGGCGGAATCTGCCCCAGATAAGGCCCCACGGCAAAGGGCTTTCCGAAAACTTGGATAGAACTTATTCCCAACAAAACCACAAGCCAAACAATCGTTTCCTTTGTCTGTTTCATAACAAATCTCCTTTTCACTCGCTTGATATTCCTTTAGGCTATCTATAGGATTCGGGTAGATATTCCTTGAGTTCCACCCAGTAGATATCACCCGTGTCGCTACTCGAATTCAAGCCCCACCCGTTAGCGCGAGTGAAGAACATGTATTTCTTGTCCGGCGAGATTCTCGCTCCCCATTCATAATACCTAGTATTAATCTTAGGGCCCATATTCTGAGGTTTAGTCCAGGTACCATCGGCTCGGCGCAGGGTTAGGTACAGGTTCGTTTCCGTTCCACGCGGTACTCCCGGTTTAACAGAGTAGAATACGAGAAAGGACTTATCAGGCGCAATTCCTGGGTGGTGGCCTCTTAAGTTGCCCTTCTCCACAGGGATCTTTATAGCCCGAGGCCAGGTGTTGTTCACAAAAGGGGCTACCCAAAAACCGCCTAGTTTTGCTTTGTCCCATCCCCAAAAGTAGATGCTATTATCCGCTGCCAAAGAGAATCCACCAAACGCGAGGCTAAAGGGTGGGCCTAATTCCTGCGGCAAAGACCATCCCTGGGACGTGCGCATGCAGCGACGAAGACTGTAGCGTTTGGACGGATCATAGCTGTAATTGAAGTAAATACTATTGGCATCTGGAGACAGACAGCAACACGCCGACATGTATGGAATACTTTCTATACGCTTAGGCGTTGTCCAGCCCTGGTCCGTGTTCTCTGTGATATAAACATACCCAAGGGCGTTATAACAAAAGGTGTTGCCATCCGCAGAGAAGGTCCCCCAGGCTTCCCCCTGGTGTGGCCGCATATCGCAGATCAGTCCCGGCGCAAAGACCTTAGGAATAGGCCCGGGCGGGGTCTGTCCCAGGTACGGTCCCTCGGCAAAGGGCTTTCCGAACACCGGGATAGAAGCTATTGCCAAAGAAGCCACGAGCCATACAATATGATGTTTTGTCCGCTTCATAATAAATCTCCTTTTCACTTTCTTAATATTTCTTCAGACTATCTATAGGATTCGGGTAGATACTCTTTAAGTTCAACCCAGTAGATGTCTGCGGCGTGGATTCCTGGATCCCAGCCGTTGCTGCGGTTGAAGAAAAGGTATTTCTTGTCGGGTGTGATTCTCGGTCCGTGTTCAATAAAGGCCGTATTAATCCGTGGGCCCAGATTTCGAGGTTTGGACCAGGTTCCATCCGGCAAGCGCAGGGTCAGGTACAGGTCCCGATGCCCATAACCTCCCGATAGATCCTTGGCGGTGAATACCATAAAGGACTCATCCGGGGCAATGCCCGGATCGGACGCTTGGTGATTCAAAGAGATATGTACGGCCCGGGGCCAAGTGTGGTCCACAAGGGTGCTCTTAACTGGTCCATGTTTTGTGAGAGGTTGTTGGAGATTCAAAGTGATATGGTCGGCCCGGGGCCATGTGTTGCCCACAGAAGGGGCGACCCATATCCAGCTTCTTTCGTCGTTCCCCTTGCGTCCGGAACCGAGGTAGATACTGTTATTCGCTGCTAAAGAGCATGTGATTTCGTTGGACGGGGAACTTAGTGGCGGTTCGAGTCTCTGTGGCTTAGCCCATCCATGGGAAGTGCGCATGCAGCGATATAGATCGTAGTGTTTGACCCGCGGATACCTGTCGCCAATAGTAAAGAAAATGCTATTGGCATCCGGAGACAGACAGGGCGCCCAATGGCTCTGGGTAATACTCTCTATACGCGTAGGCGCTGTCCAGCCCTTGTCCGTGTTTTCTGTGATGAAAATCCCCTTGCGTCGATGGAAACAAAAGGTGTTGCCATCCGCAGAGAAGGTCCCAAAGGCTTCCCACGGGCGTTCGGTGTTGCAGATCAGTCCGGGGGCAAAGACCTGAGCGATAGGGCCGGGCGGGGTCTGTCCCAAATAAGGTCCCTCGGCAAAGGGCTTTCCGAACACCTGGATAGAACTTACTGCCAAAAAAGCCACAAACCAAACAATTCTTTTCTTTATCTGTTTCATAACAAATCTCCCTTTACTAAGAGTAGAACTGGTTTCTAATATGATCATCCCACAAAAAGAGTTTTGTTTCGTAAGAAAGCTAAGTGAAATGAACAAAAGAAATTGATTCTGCTTGAAACTTGTGCAAGCTGTGGCTTCGTGAGAGAAAGGCCATTGAATCAGCTCACGTAAAATCTGTGTTTTCTGATTAAAATCAGCATCGTATGGGGGTGAGGAGAATATGTTAAACCTTGTTGCAAGAGCAGGCTAAACCGCGTCACTCGGGGATGGGACGTGAAAAAGCTGACAGATCACCGCGAACCGTCCTCTACAGAGCGACAGGATCACAAAGATTCTTCTCGCTCTTGGCTGTGCGTCCACAAATTGTACACCTGTACTGTGCGTCCTGTACCATCGCTCTGAAGGCATCCTTGTCCGTTTCGTAAAAACCATCACATATTAAGAAACACAGATGCTCATTGTATACATCACTTGCGCAGCTTTCGATATTTGCTATCTTTTCTTCGATCATTGTAATGAACTCCTTACTTCTTGTTCCAGCGGACTCGTACTGACGTATTTAATCTCACATGACCGGCATAATTTTCTTTTTTGTCTGTTTCATTACAGGTCACCTTTTCACTTACTTGATATTCCTTCAGACTCTCTATAGGATTCGGGTAGATATTCCTTGAGTTCAACCCAGTAGATATACGAATGCGTGCTGTAGATCCTTGGATCCCAGCCATTACTGCGGTTGAAGAATAGGTACTTCTTGTCCGGTGAGATTCTCGGTCCGTGTTCAATAT
>CAYGBE010000116.1:0-5162 GCA_964348065.1 uncultured archaeon | reverse complement strand
ATAATCTGAGTCCAGACCGATTGCGGCAGCGATGTTATGGCTCGCACAAAAGCAAAGACCGCTGCCAGGAAAATTCCCGCAATGGCCACGGTTCCTTGTGCTTTCCCGTCAAGATGACGTCATATCTCCGAAAGCTCCCGATACTCCGCACGATAGGATTCAAGCGTCACCTCAAGTGGACCTTCTATTGAATCAGTAAGTGCCATGGAGTAGACCTTGTTAACTGCCTACGGTCAACATCTGTTTTTATCTTGGGGTGTTATATAGTTTCCGCATAACACCCCAAGTCTTTCCTCGTTCATTGGGAGTCTAGCGGGCTGCAAACGTTCTCTCCGCCTATAGTCAAAACGTGCCTGTAGATCATCGTCGTCTTGGTTAGACTCCGTCCTCGTCGGCATCCAGCAAACGACAGACGTGCCCGAGAACCTTCGCTCTTTGCTGCAAAAATCAGGGTGTAACCGCTATGAGAAATATAACTGCATAAGTGAAATCTTCAAGTGAAAAATTAAGCCAAATTGTGCCATATTGAGACTGGAGGTAGGCCAGGAGAGTATCAGCGAGAGCCATAACCAGCGTTCCGTCCAAGCCGATTCGCAACAGAAAACAGGAGGTTTTTTCAGAGTTTTTACAGTCCATAAAAAAAGGGAGTTCTGCGAGTCCTAAAAAAGGAGCGAAAAACACGATTTTTGGAGCTAGAAACCGTTACCTAACGGGCAAACGGATAGAAAAAGAAAACACCGTCTGCAAACGGTCAGACGGATGGAAAAATAGAACACCTGTTCTCAGGTAATAACAAGAGGCCAAAAAACGGAGGTTCGTAACTAATTTCCGTGCCCTTTTTGACAAAAAAAGGGTCGAAAGGTCGGGATATAGAGCAAAAACAGCAAATATCCAAGAAATCCAAAACTTAGCAAGACTTAGCATCAAAAAAAGATTTTTAGAGTTTCTAGAGTCCCCAAAAAAGGACATTTTGGCGGAGTTTATTTACTGCTAACAAATACTGACATTCAGAACAAAATGTCCAATTCAAAACCGCAACTAAGGAGTTAAAAACGCAGGTTTTCGGAGTTTTTACAGTCCATAAAAAAGGAGAGTTTTTGGAGTTTTCGGAGTCCTTAAAAAAAGGGTAAGGATGATTTTGACACTCAAGTTGTCGAACAGCCTTACTAAAACGTGCCTTGGGCTATAGCCTTGGTCGTTGACAACTTAATGCCCTTGACCGAACGAGGAATCTATGAGAGTGCTCTAGTTCATGCGTTCATCATCCAACGCTTCAACTTGTCTTTTCCTGGCGGTGTTATTAGTCTTGGCATATATAGCGGTGGTTGTGGGGCTGGCGTGGCCGGCCTGGTCCTGGACAAATCTCAGATCCTTTTCCACATTATACAACCTTGTTAAGTAAGTATGCCTCAGCATATGCGGATGTAGCTTGCCGACACCAGCCTGTTCACCGATACGCTTTATCTTGGCGTATATGCTGCGGTATATTATCCTCTTGCCACGCTCACTAACCAGCAGTGGTGAGTTGGCCTTCGCTCTCTTGCGGTAGAGCTTAACAAACCGTTCAAGTCGCTTCTTAAGTTTTTCTGATATGTCAACCACCCTGGACACCTTACCCTTACTGTCCCGAATCCAGATGCAGTCCTTGCCATGCTTGATAGGTAAATCACCAATATTCAGATTGCACAGTTCAGAAGCCCTCAGCCCCGTATTTACCAGCAGCTCTACGATTAATTCATCGATAACGCCTCTGGAGCCGGCATGCATCCGGGCAAGGTTGGCCTTGTCCTTTACATACTGCCGTAGCTTCTTCAATTGTGCCTCGGAAAGGTACTTATCCGGTGCTAAACCGCCTCTTTTTTTTGCCTTTTTTCGTTTAGCCATTTTTAGATCTCCCAAACTTATCATTATTTACTAATTAACTAATCAGAATATACACACTTTATCGACCTGTGTCAACAAAAACTTGTAATAAAAGTAACATTATATGAAAAGTTTTTTCCTATTTGGCAATAACTGGCTTTTATTTACATATTTTGTCATCTAAAATCTGCTTGATTTTATCTATCCGAGGTGGTATTTTTAATTTTTTCGAGAAGCGTGCATCGAGTAGAGATATTTTCGGGAGAATACAAAGTGAAACAGGTTGTTATTGAAAATCCAATCCTGAATTCGCCTTTTGAGGAACCACGGAGGCACTGGCGATTTACCGATGAAGGCATTACCGATGAGATTGTAGAGGAACGCCGGATTAGTTCTTATTTTGTCCCCATTGCCAAACCGAAGAAGCGGGGCAAAGACAGACAGTTAGTCTTTGACACTGAATGGACACAAGACCGCATCGAAGAAAATAAGTTTATAAACCAAGTTCGTGGCCGCGTTACCTTATGGCGTGAGGGTGGATATGTCCAAGTTACAAAAACCACTCGACGCCTATTGGACTACTGGACAAATCCTCAACGAGATAACAAGCTGTTTTTCTGCCAGATTGAAGCCCTGGAAACAGCTATTTATATTACCGAGGCGGCAAGTAAATGTGGTGATACCTGGATCGAAAACAAATTGCGGCAGGCAAATAAAGGGGCAAACTCATCCCTTTATCGAATCGCCTTAAAAATGGCAACCGGAAGCGGGAAAACAGTGGTTATGGGAATGCTTATCGCTTGGCAAGCTCTAAATAAGCTGGCAAATACTCAAGATGGTCGCTTTTCGGATACCTTTCTAATTGTTACACCGGGAATTACAATCCGAGACCGCTTACGGGTACTATTACCGAACGACCCTAATCACTATTACCGACAACGGGATTTACTACCTCCTGATATGATGCAGGAACTGGGTAAAGCCAAAATTATCATAACAAACTTCCATTCTTTCTTGCAACGTGAAAAGATCAAAGCAGGTAAGCTTACAAAGAAAATACTAGCAGGTGAAAAAAACAATGCTTTTCAGGAAACTCCGGACGAGATGGTACGGCGCGTGTGCCGTGAACTTGGTAACAAAAAGAATATAGTAGTCATAAACGACGAGGCTCACCATTGCTACCGACATAAACCCGACGGTGAAGAAGCAAACTCAAAGGTGATGATCGAAAGGATGCAGAAAGGAGAGAGGAAGAAGCCCGCGTCTGGATTTCAGGCCTTGAGGCGGTAAAATCTAAAATCGGTATAAAGGCGATTTATGACCTCTCGGCTACGCCGTTTTTCCTGCGAGGCTCGGGCTATGGCGAGGGAACTCTCTTTCCGTGGGTCGTTTCAGATTTCTCTCTTATTGATGCTATAGAATGCGGAATTGTAAAAGTGCCGCGAGTACCCATAGCGGACGACTCAATGACAGGTACACAGCCGACGTACCGCGACCTTTGGGTCAGAATCCGTGAGCATTTGCCCAGGAAAGGACGCAGGAAACAAGCCGTTACCGGTGAACCGAAAATACCCGTTGAATTAGAAGGTGCTCTTCGCAGTCTGTATGGAAACTACCAAAAGCATTACCAGGAATGGCAGCAGGACGAAGAAGCCCAGATAAAAGGTGGTACACCACCAGTTTTTATAGTCGTGTGCAATAATACTAACGTGTCTAAATTGGTATTTGACTGGGTCGCAGGTTGGGAAAAAACCTTGCCAGACGATTCTACCGTAGTCGTACCAGGACAATTAGAAATATTTAGCAATGTAGAAGACGGAACGTGGACAAGAAGACCGAACACAATCCTTATAGACAGCAAGCAACTGGAGTCCGGGGAGGCAATGAGCACCGAATTCAAGAAAATTGCACGCACCGAAATAGACGAATTTAAGAACGAATATCGCATCCGTTTTCCCGGTCGTGATCCGGAAAATCTGACTGATGAAGATTTGCTTCGAGAAGTAATGAACACTGTCGGGAAAAAAGGCAAGCTTGGTGAGAATATCAAGTGCGTTGTATCCGTTTCAATGCTGACCGAAGGATGGGACGCCAACACAGTTACTCATATTCTTGGTGTTCGAGCTTTTAGTACTCAATTGCTTTGCGAACAGGTCATCGGTCGGGGACTACGCAGAACGAATGATATACCCAACGCTGACGGTAAATTTGGGCCGCAATACGCCGAAGTCTATGGCGTCCCATTCTCTTTTATTCCATGTGCAGGTTCAGGTGAACCACCAAAACCTGGACCTCCGCCGACCCGTATCAGGGCATTGGAAGAGCGTATTTATTGCGAGATAACATTCCCACGAGTATCCGGCTACCGCTACGAGCTTCCGGCGGAAAAGCTTAAGGTAACCTTTACTGAAGATTCTCGATTAACACTTTCTACTGAAGATGTCCCATACAGAACTGAGAATGCACCCATAGTTGGCGAAAAAACAATTCATACGTTGGAAGACCTTAAACACAGACGCGAGAGAGAAGTAGCTTTCCTTATTGCCAAGCTTGCTTTGGAAAAATATTTCCGAGATGACGAAGGCAACGTAAAGCACTGGTTATTTCCAGAACTGCTTAGAACTACATCACAGTGGATGAGCGAATGTGTCAGATGCAAGGACAATACATTTCCTCAAATGCTGCTCTTGATAGAGAATGCACATGGAGCAGCCGATAAAATATACAACGCGATTGTTAGCTCGACAGAAGGTGTCAAGACGCTTATGCCGATTCTTGAGTCTTACAATACTGTTGGCTCGACACGTAATGTCGATTTTGATACTACCAAAGCGGTCTATCCAACAGATGAAAGATTCTGCCATGTCTCGCATGTCGTTGCTGATACCGAATCATGGGAACAAAAAATGGCACAGGCCCTCGAGGAGCTTGGCGAAGAAGGCTTGGTAATCAGTTATGTCAAGAACCAGAACCTCGGATTTTATATTCCCTACTCAGTGGGTGGTGAGGAGCACAATTACTTTCCCGATTTTATCGTCAAAATCAATGATGGAAGAGGTAAAGATAATCCTTTGAATCTTATAATAGAAGTTACGGGGAAAAAGAATAAGGACAAAGATGCAAAGGTATCCACCGCACGAAATCTCTGGGTTCCCGCTGTAAATAATCACAGCGGTTTTGGACGCTGGCTCTTTATAGAAATCAATGACCCGTGGGACGCAAAGAACACTATCCGCCGAATAATAGAAACCATAAGGAGTGACACACCGAATGGCTAAGAAAAAAAGCAAAAAATCTGT
>CAYGBE010000115.1:0-4676 GCA_964348065.1 uncultured archaeon | reverse complement strand
AAGGTTTTCAAAATCTTACACAAGAAATCAGGGTACCGCCTCGTTGTGGAATACACCTATAAAGGAAATACCTACTTCAGAGACAGTGAAGTAAAGCATTTTCATCTAGATTTTTCAGTCGGTGAGCCATACCGATTCACCGTTGGCTTTTGGGTTCCAAAGATTGAAAAGGTGAGGGAAAACATGTGGAGGTGGGTGTTTATTTCTTCAGGCAATCGTCGGTTTTGGGATACAGCGATGGGTGCTAAATGACGATCTCTGGTGGTTCTGCTACGAGTGTAACCACAAGTGGAAAGGGGTTGGCGTGTAGGTCAAAGATGCCTGCAGACAGAAGGAACGAAGCTGCGGCGCTCACCCAAAGAGAACACTCGGGGGGCTGGTGTTAGGTGGAAGTCCGGCTCTTGGTTTAGTTTAACACCGTGTCACAACAAGTACAATCTGCCCAAAAATAGACATTGACGTGGCCAAACTTGGTTTTTTGCCCCTTTGAGAGCTTTTGAGAAGAGAGATCTCCAGAGGAGATGCCACCGGAAAGACCTGAGGAGGAAAAGGAGAAACCAGAATAATAGCAACAACATAGTCGGACAATGTTTTTGCCCTGCTCAGAAGCAGGCCAATCCCCTTGAGAGACAAGCTGAGAGGTTCGAGAGAAATCACTCAAGCAGTTAAAGACTTCACTAAATGGCTCATGAGATCCATCGAATTTGGCTAGCCATGTCAGGATTTGACCGAAAGGAGCTGAAAGGGGAAAAGGATTTTCAACATGAATGGAAGGATTGGCTATCTCATGATTTTGAGCATCATTATATTGGTCATAGGAGGGTGCGTTCGCGCGATCTCTCGACAAAATAGACAGCTAGCCCTGAGGGATCTAACCCCTGAATCGATCCTTCGAGAATTTGAGACCTACAAGGGAAAACTTGTGCTGATGGGTGGCGAAATCATTGAAACAAAAAATCTAGAAAAGGAGACCTCAATCGAGATTCTCCAAAAACCCTTGAGTCGATTCAGTGACAGGCCCACAGAAGAACCGGTATACGACGGTCGCTTCCTGGTCAGGTACGACGGATTTAGGGATCCTGCCGTCTTTAGCAGAAGAAGGGAAATAACTGTCGTCGGAATTGTTGTACGAAAAGAGGTTTCAAGAATTGGCGAAATGGAATACACCTATGTCGTTCTTCAGAATAGGGAAACCCACCTTTGGCCTAAACGGATGGAGTATCGATATGTATACCCGCCCTTTTGGTGGGATTATCCCTGGTGGTGGTATCCCAGATACTACCGCGATCCCTAGTGTGGAGAGAGCCGGGCCAAAGAACTGGCTGCCCCCTGTAGCAACTCGGCACTCATCGGTGAGTATCCTCACTGCCGTGGCCCGAAGCTTTGTCCCATTCATATATTGGCTACAAATCTTGGAAGTTTGACTATTCAGTAGATGAAGGGTCTGGCATATGGAAGTCTTTTATCTTCAACCAATAACAGATGACATTATGATTGAAAAACTGCATCGTGAGATGGGAGAAGAGATTCTGCATTATGATAGACTTTCTTCTATCCACAAGAAAAAACCATATGAGCCTAAAAATGAATTGGATCTGAGATATCTTGAACACGCCAAGGGAATTATCAATGATGTCGGTGGCTTCATTAGAGGTTTTTTGCCTAGGTTTTTTTCTCCGCAAAGAGCTGATTTTGATTATGTGCGAAAACACAATGTTGAATTCTTGAGGAGTCATGAACTTATAGTAAAAGTGAGGGTAGGAACGGATAAAGGAGAGGAAGAGATCTCCCTGAGCTTCAGTTTACCTTCGTTTGTCTACATTCCTAGAGTGCTCTATAGAATCAAGGGACGGTATTTGTATCTCCATAATCATCTAAAATCTAGCATTTCGTTTGTCATTGGTGATCGAGAGAATCCTAAAACAGATGATTATTTCATTGATGATGCAATGGAAGAATTGTGGCATCTAGCGATTCATCCTCGTCTCATAGAAAAGCTAAATAGAAGTCTCATAAGTGAAGAAAGGAGACCCAACCATAATATGTCTAGGATTTTGACGGAAGGAGAGTATCTCGCCAAAGCCTTTGCATTCGTTTCACTCCATAGGTTCAGGGAAAAGAAGGGATACTTCATCCCTGGCAGGGAAATTAATGATAAGGAGAAAATCCAGGTTGAGAGGATCAGGAGTGTCGGAATTAGGGAAGCTTTGAAGGAGATCAGTAGAGTTGGAATTTCATGCCAAGGGAAACTCTAGTTCCTTGCCAGGCTAGTGACGCTATCGGATATCAGCAAGGGTTCCCAAGAAAGGAGGAAGAAAGAAAAGAGGGAAACTCAGAGCTGGATTGAATTAGACAGGTACTACAGGCCACGATGCATTCGCATACTATTCTTATTGTAGGACTTGAGCACGTTTGACTTGACCGACGCTACCTTTCCAGTCTCGTATCTGTTTATTTCGAGTGATCAAAGGAATAGCTTGCTATGGGCTTCAGATGCATTGACAGGATTTTTCTAGTTTTTCTTTTCGTATTTATTATTGGCTAATCGGATATGGGCTGGAGAGGCATTTGCTATCAATGAGGAAGATACAGCTAACCCAGACCCAGGCTATGTCAGGAGCACCGTTGACTTAAGCCAGTTTCCGAAAGGAAACATCACCTCTGTTGAGGTGGAGTTTTCAATCATTCACGAATAGTGGGGTGATATCCAAGTGTGGCTGACAAAGGAGGGAGATTATAGTTTGAAAACCATCACACAGAAAGCCTTAAGTGCGCTTCAATGCCATCAATACACCTTTATTTCCTGAATCTGCCTACGCAGTGCCTCTATGCCTTCCATAGCTTTGTTTATCAAGGCATGTGCAGTTGCCTTGTTCCTCTCTCTGCCTCTAAACACGGATAGATTTAGCGGTCTACCGCATGAAATGCATATTCGCTTAAAGAGGAGGGGATAAGGGGAGCCGAGTGGCAGCACCTTGTCCATACCGTCAACACAGACCGGAATTACAGTAGGCCAGGTTTCTAGGATCAAAAAGCCGGCCCCTCAACTTGAGATCCGGCTTCAAATGAATACACAACAGAGAGTTGGGGGATATATGGAGATCAAAGAGTTGGTGGAAAAGATAACCCGGGCGCTGGTGGGTTTTCCAGATGAGATTCATGTAGAGGAGATCGAGGCGACTAATGTAAAAGTTCTCGAAATTAAGGTGTCGAGACGGGATATGAAGTACCTAGTGGGAAAAAGAGGGAAAAACATCGATGCCCTGAAAAGGATAGTTTCAGTTGCTGCCAAGGATCAAAGGTATATAGTAAAGGTGATCGACCCGAGATACTGCTAACAGTGGTTATCTAAGGGAGAACAATGACGGAAAGGAAGACCATCCTAGTTGTTGCTATGAAGTTAAAAGAAGCCTATTTCCCTCGCCCTATGACTTATGATCTTATTCGGAATATCCAGGGAGTTTTTAACGCAGAGGTCTTAAGAAGCGAGATGACAGATCTCAGGGGCAATACCTACTATGCCTTGATCCACATCAGCCTCCAGGGTAAGGAAATAACCATAGACTCCCGGCCAAGTGATGCCATTGCTGCAGCAGTCGGGGCAGGTGCTCCCATCTACGTAACCGAGGAGGTCCTCCTCAAGACGAAGGCGATCCAGTTGGACAAGGATCTGGAGAAAGACGAATTCAAGGAGTTCCTGGAGAATCTCAATCCAGAAGATTTCGAGTATAAAACCTAGCCGGGGCAGGTGTTTATTTCAATGTGTGTCCAGTGAAGGCTGGCATCTTCAGCAGGAGTCAGTCCTGCCAGGGTAAGAGCCAGAGGCCCTCTAGCTTGGATGGCAGATTGGAGGGAGACCGAAAAGGTCTGAAGCCCATTGACAAAGCCAACTTGGGTTTGGTGAGCGAGTCACCGGGCCGTAACGGAAGTGAACGCAGAGGTGGCCTCGAAAAGACAGGGTACCGGAGGCCGAGCCCTAAGGCCGCGGGTGAAGGCCAGAGATGATGGAGAAGTAACTGGACATGGGCATCCATCATTCCCTCCGGCGCAGGGGTATCAGCATGTAGAGAAGGCAGGGTGGGTCAAAGTGGGGAAGGTCTCTACTGCAGCCCATACCAGATCGTAGGGCAAGGACCTCCTGTATAACCAGCAAACTGGGAAGTCAGGGGGAGCGGTAGAGATCCTCGGATCGGGTCATAGTAGCGAAGATGGCTAGGACAACATAACCCAGCCGGAGCGAAGGACCCGTGAGCCAGGGTGATCAACAGAGACGACCAGAGGCCGGTCGGCTGATAATGCCGGCCATGAGGGCAGGATGGCACGTGGTTGACGAAGGCCGTATCAAACCAGGAGGCATCCGGAGGTATGTGGATCTGGCACTTAACGCCGGGGTTTTCTGGACAAGGTGCTGCTGACAGGCCCTGGCTTGGAGCCGTATTGGGGAAAACCCGACGTACGGAATCTTAGAGGGGGCGCAGGAAACGTGGACCATGGAAGAGCTAGGAGCCCGCCGCACAACCGAAAGGGTGCGGATCGGAAACTCCCCGCCTAAAGTTGCGCGCACCTGTGTTCTACTCGACTGTAGAAGATGAAACAAACAAGAAACCAGGGTTACAGGAAAATCGATAGATTACGTTTCTTGTTTATTAGGAGTCCCGAAAACTTTGGTGTTTCGG
>CAYGBE010000114.1:0-3280 GCA_964348065.1 uncultured archaeon | reverse complement strand
GTGAAGTTCTACTCGTCACGATTAGAACTGAGTAATTGCCTAGAAACAAGAATTCGCAACCTCTTTGCGATAGGAGACGGAGCAGGGGTGACCAGAGGCCTCATCCAAGCCTCAGTTTCGGGAGTAATCGTCGCCAGAGAAATCTTAAACAGACAAAAAACCGCAAAATAACCGAGGACTCCGCGCGCAACACTGGTGGGGCTGCCCGGATTTGAACCGGGGTCCCGAGAGTCCGAGTCTCGGAGCCTAGACCAAGCTAGCCGACAGCCCCCAAACAAAACATGTCTATTTTCAGAAACAGAGCCTAATTTGAGGTTATTTCTTCTTTGTGTAGCAGAGTACTCTTTTTGTGTAGTATTTTGTGTGGCTTGTTCTCTTTTGATGGATTCTTTGATTTCTGGTAGTTCTAGATACTTTTTGGATAGGTAACACCATCTTTGTTTGGTTCCCTTTGATCGGTTGTGATAGATATACCATTTCTCATATCTATACTCTCGTTTAGGCGTCTTTGTGATTGTTGTCTTCAGCATTAGAACTCCATAGTCTCCACATACTGGACATTTGAGCTTTACTGCCATCTTTCTTACTCCTATATTTTGTGTAGTATACTCAGAGAAACTGGATATTTAAGAATTTTGTGTAGTAGGAAATGGCTGATAAATGACCAAATAATGCGTGACCAAATTATTTGTAATATTCATTTTATCTGCCTCTTAAAACGCTTATTTTTTCTAACTATAAACGTCAGTTTGAGGTTAGGTACTATATTCTCTCTTTGGTTGTTATGAATTTCTAGACTGTTAGTTGAAGATGAAAAGGTAATGAATCATAGGATGCTGGGATGAAAACTGCTGATTTAGTTAAACAATCTTTAACAGAACTACCAAACTAACCAATGCCTAAGATTCATAGATTGTTGGTTGAGGATGAAGGCTACCCATTTTGTTACAAACCCTGTAACAATACCAGACTAGTCTATGCCTAAAATTCAAATTAAAATTCATAAGGGATGAAAAAAGGACAGTTATAGTTCCTGCAAATACAAATAGTAAAAACCATGTACCCAATCAAATTTCAGGAATCGATTAGTATTGTTTTCGGTGTAGGTCAAAGAATAATTTAGTGAGAGATTAAAGCGACAACACGGTAGAAACTCAGACTTTAGTTTATTCAGGAGAAGACAGTTCATCAAACTAAATCAAACTCAAAACTTCACAGAAACAGATTCTCTCTAAAAATAGGAAATAATCATTCTACCATAGATACAATACATATACATATACACACATACATATTCATCAATATTCATACACCAATATTCTAGCTGCACAAGATTCAAATGGAGATTGATGTGACCAAAAGATGGACCTTTAAGGAGTCCGTGCATGCATGCATTTCTCTACCTATACATTCAGTATTGAAATCAAATGAGCCTATAACTAACAGTCCTCCTATAACAGGATTATGTGCAACAAAAAACCTTGCATGTAATCGGTTATTGAACTTAATTTCTGCTCCTGCATTAGATAATTTCTTAAGAGCCTGTAGATTCTTTCTATCCCTCTTAGATTGTGTGGAGAATTCTGGGCAAATCAATCTTATATTCTTCTTCCGCTCAATTATTCTCTGTAGTGTTTCTCTGATGGTTTCGGAAAAATAGCCTGTAATCCAAACACTTCGATAAGCCTCTAGTCCAGAGCCTAAGCTTTCGCAGAATCTCTTGAAACTATCCCTATCAAGAAAATCTACTTGAAAGGGAGCCAAGTCGCCTTGGAGATTTACGATTTTGTCTTTAAACTTCCTCCACTCCTCGCCCATCCCATCACACCTATCAATAGTGTTTATTGTCGTTCACCTATAATTCTTCCTCAAATCTCAATGATGATGAACTGTAAATGTCAGTAATGAGGAAAAAGTTACAGCAGAACCAAAAGAACTGATAGAATTTTAGAAGAAACATCAGAGTTAGATATCCTTACCATATATTCTCATTGAGAACAATAATTAGAAAAAGAAGGAATTGAAACTGGTTGTCATAGATGTTTTTCAACATCAAATAGTCGTAATCGGAATGAAGATAGATGGTAAGACCAAGCAATACAAATTTTGGCATTATGAGGCAGTGATGTTTATGTATGTTCTAGCCCAGAAAATGTGTCCACCCAAACCATTACCAGGTATCTCTGCAATAATTCCGTATTCTCCTGGTGTCACCTCTACGTAGTCAGCGTAGCCTGTTTGATTCCACAGGAAGTTTCTTTGGAGAATTTGATTTGGTCCAACTGAAAAAACCGTTTCCTCTAGATTGTATGGGCTAAACCATATGGGATCATAGGAATATCTTCCTCGAATTCTAACTATTATTGGGTCACTAGCTTCAGATTGGAAGGAATGTGTAATGAAACCGATGTTTTTGAGACATACTGTAATTTCTACATTTTCACCAAGACTGTATGTAGACTTGTCTGCAGAGACCGCGAAAGCCCATCTTGGAGTTACAATTGTCCAAGCTGAATGCGTAACGATTCCCGAAAGAATGATTGCGCCAAATGTGAGAAAAAGAAACTGTGTCCAACTCAACTTACCACCTTCAACAAAGAAGTTAGCAGCAGAGGCTAATACCAAAACGCAAACCACTACATAGACGAACCCAAGCCACAATGAAGGTAAATTCAGAGTTCTATAATAGCCAATTTCCAAACCTACAGCAGTCAGAATGAAAATTACAATACTGAACAAAAGAATGCCCAGTCTGAATTTCATTTTCCCTTTTTACATATCAATCAAGACTTCCTTAAATTTCTAATGCAACTTCAAATGAAATGGAAGACCTAATATTTTTCTTTAAGATTTAAATTATTGATATCACCAAAGAATAAAGTTGAACAGTTATGTTGCTTTCCATGTTGATGTCATTTCTTTTGATTGGAAGGTTTGTAGAATGGAAATTCCAAACATTCTGATTATTGCATTTATCTTGACTTTAGTTTCTGGGCTTTACATCTCGTATAGTTGGTGGACTCTAGACGCTGAGCATTTTTACTTCGGATTTCCTTTCCATTGGTTAGTGGCAGGTAGAAGTACCTGGCTTCCAAACACACCTTGGAACTTCACTTTTCTGGGAAGCTTGTTCATTGTTGACTTTGTGATTTATGGAGTAATTGCTACAATAGCTATGAGCATTTACGAGAAAAAGCTAAGACATATAGAAGAGCCCAAGATGTACAGAATCTTCTTCTCGTTATCTGCTGTGGCTCTAGTAATTTGCTCTTGGGTCTTC
>CAYGBE010000113.1:0-4210 GCA_964348065.1 uncultured archaeon | reverse complement strand
TTTGCGAAGTATCTATATGAAATCTTTGCGTCTTTCTCGCCCCACCCGTAGGTTTTTCTCAGAACAACATCCAGTATTCGCCGCTCCGCCCCTGAGAGTGGAGTCCGTGCCAGGGCCTCAAGGATCTCGTTGGCGATCCGGGTAAAGCCGTTATCCAGTTGGGGGCCGCTCATTATAATTCTCCCACTTTATTTTTATCTCCCGGGGCTCCTCCCTCTTTTCCAAATAGCATTTAGGACAGAGGTTTGGAGAGCCCGGTCCCTTCCGAAAATCCGCCCCACATATTTCTGATTCACAATATGAACATATCACCACAATGGACTCCTGTTATCTGTATGTTATGGTAAAAAAATCGTTCCGTTTTCCGGAACACCGTTCCGTTTTGCTCCTTTTTTATGCACACAATAGGTGTAGGTAGGGATGATGCGGGATGTATAGGGAAAATAGACCAGAATATTCAAAAATATGTGATTGTAAACGGCTAATCCCAAATCAAAACTACGTTTTTGGCTCTCCCTCATCTTCCGATACCTCAGCAGGTGAGATGTACTATAATAGTTCAATAGAATTAACTACTTTCGGTCTTGCATATTTTACCGTTCCGTTTTTGTTCCCCCTATTACTGAGAGCATTTATCCCCTCCTGTAAGTCGCCCTCGTCCACGTTGACGTAGTATTTCATGGTGGTCTTGAGGTCCTTGTGGCCCATCAGGTCCCGTGTTACCTCCATTCTCACACCGCTCTTTCGGAGCCAGGAGCCGAAGGTTTTACGGAAAACATGAGGGGATACCGGGACTCCTGCCTTCTTACCGATATAGCGGATCCTCTGCGTAAATGCCCGTCCCGGGTCCTCCGCTTTCATCGGGATAACGGGGCCGCTCTCAGCATATCCCTGGTTGCCCCACTCACAGTAGAGATCATCAAGCAGGGGATCACCGAGCGGCTGTACCATCTCCCGCCTCGTCTTAAACTGCCGATACTTTATCGTCCTCTTCTCGAAGTCTATGTCGGACCAATCCAGATCCAGTAGGGTTTCCCTGCGGAATCCCGTATAGAGGGCCAGGTTGATGACATAGGCCCAATCCCCGGCGGCATCCTGAAGTTTAAAAACCTCCTCATCGGTCAAGCACCGTACCGGCTTTTCGGGCTCGGGGAGGTACTTCGATCCTGGCACTTCGTCTATTAACTCCCAACTTTTCGCAACGTGGAGGGCGATCCGGAGATGGCGGAGCCGGGTGTTTGCCGTTACCGCCGATTTATAGCGGTTCTTACAGAACACCACGAATCCGTCCATGTCTTTCCGGGTGATGCTTTTCAACCGTTTCTCTGTCCCGAGATACCTTTCAAACTCGGACAGCGAATAATAGAAATGACTCCAGTACGAATGAGAATGTGCCCTATGACTGTGTTCAAGAAACTGCCGCTTGAAGGCCGAGAGTCGGATTGACTCCCGGTTCTCCAGGGCCTCGATGTTCCGGGTTAAAACTTGCTTTTCAAATTCTCGGACAAATTTTTTGGCCCGGGCAAGATCCCTTTCTTTGGTTGATTTCTTAAATTCACCCCTGCGGAAATGCCAGACACCATCCCGCTCAAACAGGGTGAACCTCCCTACCTGGGGCCTCCCTCCTTTGGCCTTCATTACTTATTCCTCCTTTTTAAAGAACTCTGCCGTCATCCTCCAGACATAAATACAAAATCCATATATTGATGTGATAATATACAATAAAGACATCACCGAAAGAAGCAATAAACAGACCGGAATAAGTAGCACCTTTTTGATTTTTTTCAACATACCCTACATTCTCCTGATGTATTCGTCAACCGCTACCGTTATGTTTGTTCTGTCGCTGTTGAGGTACTCATCTATCGACCATCGGGACACTATCAGTCTTCTCCCGACCTTCTTTGCGTAGATCTCGCCCGATTCTATCAGGGCATACAATTTGTTTCTGCCGATCTTACTGTACTCCCGGGCCTGTTGAATTGTCAACCAGGACCTATTCAAATATATCCCCCTCCTCTTCCGTATCGTCCAGGTTCTTGTAGTCCCTCAACCGTGTTGTAAGGCTCTCCGTCTTCTCCCGGGTACGGGCCTCGGTGTGGTCCACGGGGTCCAGGGTTTCCGCCTCGATGGGTGCGAGGAGCCCCAGGATCAAATCGGGTGCGAGGAGCCGCAAGGCATCCCCTATCGCCCGCCACCGGAGCATCTGGCGGGGATAATGTTTATAATTGTCCTTGTAAAGAAGGCCTGCTTTTTTGGCATCTTCAATGGTGTAGGTTATTGTAACGTCTTCCTCACCCCTTGCCAGGGTTACGGTACAGGACCCATCTTCTTCCTTCAGCCATCCCTTCGGGAGTCTTACGCCGCCCCTGCGGGCTACCGCCAGTTGAGCCTCGACTTCCATAGCAAGGCGGCCCTTGATGAAACACATGGTCGCAAGGCTCTGCATCGGGCCGAGCCCGAGATCCTTCCCGGTGAGGACGATTGCCGCCACTTGTTCCCGGGTTGTGTTGGCGGGGAGATGTCCCGCACTCTTCCCGAGTTCAAGCCATTCCCGCCCCGTCCATTTCTCCACGGGCTGTGTGAGATCCGCCTGGACGGTCTTTGTTATTACACCGGCCTTTTTGTCAAACTTACTCATATAACCTCCCTTTCTGGTAGCAATATGTTACAATGATATTCATCAGTCCCGTTAAAAGCAGACACCCTTCCATAACGATGCAGAATAGACACCATCCCGTCCACGCATACTGAGCGTACAGCATGGCGATGGCGATCCCCGCTCCGATATAACTGAAAATGAAATAATAGTTTTGGACGGATGCCGCATCAAACCCGAAGATCCCCATAAGCAGAACTATCAGGAAGAAAATAACTGCCACAATCGTAAGTTCCGGGTGGCACGTTAGGGGGGAACATACCTGGGTTGCCGCCTCGACAAAATATTTGGCAACGGCAACACCCATGCCGATGAACAGCGTTACCAGGCCCCCGATGTAAAATAGAATAATACCGAGAGCATAATTCTCCGCCTTCTCGCTCATGCCCAACCCTCCTTATTTTTTGTGTTTGAAATACTCGACTTGTTG
Source organism: uncultured archaeon (assembly GCA_964348065.1). Classification (GTDB taxonomy): domain Archaea; phylum Aenigmatarchaeota; class Aenigmatarchaeia; order Aenigmatarchaeales; family Aenigmatarchaeaceae; genus CS1-C013. The sequence goes on along the minus strand of CAYGBE010000113.1, from coordinate 1,121 downwards.
TAGCCGTTTCTTTGCGGCCTCCCTGGTCTTATAGGGTCCACCGAGTTTCTTGCCCTTATGGGACACTACGACATAACCCTTGCTTGTCTTTTTAATCATTACTTACCTCTCAAATGGACAATATTCGCAGATGTGGTTGTCGGCCTCGCACTCATCGGCCTCTTCCTCGCTGAACCCGTGTTCGGCGGCGTTCTGGTAGCAGATGGATTTTAAATTTCGCTCGATCATCTCAATGTACTCCTCGTATGTGCGGAATGTAGTCATATTATCTGTATATTATTACATTAAAAAAACCTTCAGCGGGCGGTGCGTTGTTACCACCTTGCAGGCCTCGTAAATGTCGGGATACTCGGCCTTGAGTTTCCCGGTGTTTAGCCTCTCCGTCTGAACGGGGCGATAGTGGATCACGGCCCTCGGGGTTTTGACCGCCGTTTTGTCGGCAAGGTAATCCTTCACCCTCTGCTTGTGAAGGTCGAAAATGGCACACGCCTCATCGTACATATCCTTGACTTCCTGGTACTCGCTGAGAATCGTATCGAGTTTTGTGTCCTCTGCTACCTCGGCGGGCGTTTCGTGGTCCAGGTCCTTGTAGACATATTCCTGTTGACACCGGATACGGTACGGGCAGTTCTGGCATCTCCTGTCGGTGTGATGGAGCCGATAGGGATAATCGTCATCCTTGAGGAACTCCCAAAAAGTAATGCACTCCTCCTCGATCTTCGCTATCAGATCATCGTCCCTCTCGACATCGAAGTGGAGGAGTTCCCATCCATCGGCCCAAAAGATTGCAAAGGCTCCCCACTTCTTCCGGGTAATCATCAGGTAGAATTGCATCTGGAGGATATAGGCATCAGGCAAGCCCTCCCGCTTGATAATACCGAATCCCCTCTGTGCGGGGCACTTAATTTCAAGGATGCCGCCGCCGGTAAGATGGCGGTCAATGTGGCCCCCCATAAATGGATATTTCTCATGCGTATATGTGTGGCGGGCCCTCCGGACCTTTCGGCCCGTGGTTTCCGAGTAGATCTTTGCGATGATGTCCTCCATACCCTTGCCCCGCTCCGTGTCCTTGTTCCCGTAGAATGGGTAGTCGGGCGTTACCCCTCTCTTATTGAGATATA
>CAYGBE010000112.1:0-2991 GCA_964348065.1 uncultured archaeon | reverse complement strand
AAATGCGGTGGCATCTGGAAAGGCAAGAAGATCGCGGCGATAGCTGAAGCGGCTGGCGTGCCCTGCATGGTCGGCTGTATGGGAGAATCCGAAATTGGCATAACAGCAGGCGTACACTTAGCATCGGCCTTGAAGAATATCTCATATGCTGATCTTGACTCGGATCTCCTCCTCAAAGACAAACTGGTCCTCAAGGGTGGCGCCAGACTCCAAGCCTCAAAACGGATACCACCGAAAAACCCTGGCTTAGGAATTATCAAACTAGACGCGAGTCTTGTCGGAAACCCTGTAAGAGTATACCACTAATCTAAACATCAACTGTGAAGCGGGCGCGGGGTCACTATCCATTCTTTTGGGCGAGCATTCAAGTACACTATTCACCGTAGATGAAATTAACTAAAGGATAGCAAAATATTTCATATTAGTCAAATTTTTCCGAATCTCGATTGGTTTTGATACTACTGACACAAAGAATAATAGGGAGATGGAATTGATGTTGCTTGAATGGATATGTTAACCAATGTCTTGGCCAAGGCTGACAAGGCTGAGAAGAACTATCGTTGGACGAAGAGATTGACAACCGAAGTCTACAATCGTCCGAGGTCGGATCGGCAGAGAGCGGTTGTGGCGAACCTTTTCGTGGGTGAGTGGGCCAAATATCTCGAAGACGTTGAAGAGGATGTACGCATACGATTTCGAGGCGGAGAAGGTTATGTCCCAAGAGAAGATGTTGGCAACAAGCGGGTCTTGGAGATCTATTTCATAGATGTGGGTCAAGGAGACTCGATACTCATCCAGACAGCAGATGACAAGCGTGTCCTGATAGATGGGGGCGCGGATTATCGTGCCCACAGTTTCCTTCGGTGGAAGTACAACCTGAAGAAATATCATAAGACCTTCGACGCGGTGATCATGACGCACGGTGATTGGGACCACTCGGGTGGGCTCATTCGTGTACTTAATGATAACCATGTACTTGTAAAGGCCATTTATCATAACGGAATCGCCAAACGCGCGGATGGTAGCCTCGGCGAAGTCAGGCAGACTGAGGAGGGTGATGTAGTTATGGACTTGTACGATGACATCGAGGATCTTAGACCCCAATACAGTCAGTTGACAAAGATCTACCAACGTTGGGTCGACGCCGTCACAAGAGCCAAGAGGCGAGCTGAAAAGTATAAACTCGACTTCAAGTGTTATCGCGCCGACCAGAACACGGAAGGGATCTCATTCGGTGGTAGAGAAGGTCTGCAGATTAGGTTCCTCGGCCCAACTAACCTGGGAGATGAAGACTCCCCGTGTCTAAAGACGTTCGGAGAGCAATGGATCACAAGCAAGACCCTAAATGGTAACTCGGTCTCAGTACTTTTGGAGTGTGGTAAGGCGAGAATTTTGCTCTGTGGTGATATGAATGAGCCGGCTGAGAAATTCTTTCTGGCACGTTGCGGTGAGAAGGCGCTCCGAGCCCACGTCTTTAAGGCAAACCATCACGGTAGCAAGGACTTCGGCAGCGATTTTCTGAGAGCTGTGAAACCTTGGGTCACCGTCGTATCCTCCGGAGACTTCCCTGATCACGGGCATCCACGTGCCTGCCTCCTTGGCAGCTTGGGGCATTATGCGCCACCGGAGATCGAGAAGCCCCTGCTCTTCTCAACTGAGATTGCTGCTACATTCCACCCAATACCGAAGTCCAAACTTGACGAGAAGGGGCCTCATGTATACGAGAAGAACATCCATGGTATGATCAACGTTAGAACGGACGGCAACTGGCTGGCGGCAGGCAGGGTCTACGGTAGAAGAAAAGAGAAGAGAGAAAAGAGCGTCTGGAAATGGGAAGCCTACGCTTTCGATTTGAGAAATGGCGACAAACTTGACAACAGACTCCTGGGTGATTAGTCCTCCAACTCGCATTCTGTGCTATAGACCACTAAATGCACAACAACCATTCTTGTGTAACTTACTAGGATGTTGAAACTGCGCGCGCGCAGTTGGTGGGGCTGCCCGGATTTGAACCGGGGTCCCGAGCGCCCGAGGCTCATAGCCTAGACCAAGCTAGCCGACAGCCCCCAAGGAACACCTCTAACACCAACTTCCACATAAGAATTATTCCATCTTAGAGCCTAACATAAAGAACGCCCATTTGAAGCCTGAATGGCTCCTCTAGAAGGCCTAGACCTGCACACACACAGTCAACCCAACTCGTATATTCTCGGGTTCCGAACGTCTTAACTTATAAACGCCCCAAAAGTTGTAATTGGTGCAGCATGCCCCGGTGGCTCAGCGGCTAGAGAGTCACGTCCAAAGCAACGGCCTTGTACCCAACGAAGGACAGCCGTAGGTCGCGGGTTCGAAACCCGCCCGGGGCTCCATCCTAGGACGTCTTCTAATACGATCTTCATCCTGTTGGAAATCCAAACCGCAAGCTTTAGTTATATTAATGCAAAAACACAATCTGGTTACGTAAGGCACGCCCTTTCGATGTACTGTTGGAGGAATCCCTTGACTTTCGGCATAGTTCGCAAGTCCAAATACACCGAAATGCAAAATGAGAGAGACCGCCTCAACGAGAAAGCTAAAGCTCTAACAAAGGAGAAAAAGACGCTGAAAAAGCAAGTTGCCAAGCTGACAAAAGACAAGGCAGAATCGACTCGAAGAATAGCAAGACTTGAAAGACAGATAGACGCGCTGCAAAGTGAGAGGGCGAAACTCGCAACCGCCGTTGAGCGGCTCACAAAAGAAAGAGAGATCTTCCAGAAAACCATAGAGCGCCTTAGCAAAGCCGCGAGAAAACGATCCAAAAAGCGGCCTGGCACGCGCACCATTACTAACAAAACCCTTTAAACACGCTCAACCCTCAAAAAAAATGTGCACTCCTCACACAGCCTCGGTGGCCTAGCTGGTTAGGGCATCGCCTTGGTATGGCGCCAGAAAGGCGGAGGTCGCGGGCTCAAATCCCGCCCGAGGCTCCACTCAAACTTATATACAACAAAA
>CAYGBE010000111.1:0-3381 GCA_964348065.1 uncultured archaeon | reverse complement strand
AACAATAATTATCTTATCCCATACGGCTCTCATTTCTTTTCGTAAGGAAATTTTCTCTCTCTTATATTCCTCGATGAAATTTGGACTTTGTTGGAATAATGTGGTAGGTACGCTCATGTACAGTCCTCCTTAGTCATTTTGATTCCACAAAGTGTTAGTTCTCAGAATGTCTTGACTAGAGGAGGGGTGATGTTTTCAGAATAGCTTGACCAAAAGGGTAAGAGTATCAGATTATTTTGAGCCTCGGTGAGAGGCTTTTTTGTTTTGGAAACGGGTTGGGGGAGGGTATGGAGCCACCCTCCCCCATATGGAAAGGGCTGGGGGGTCTCCCCCCCAACAGTCACTTTATTGATACTCTTTGTTGATGTTTGCGTCAAGAGGGTTTTTCGTTTGGGTCGGAAGTTCCCCTGGCCCAAGCCCAAGAGGTGTCCCTGGTGTAAAGGCAGGATCTGGGGTCATGGTTTTGTTGGTGTGTACTTTGATGGGTTCGATGAGGCTGTTTGGCTTCGGAGGTACCGTTGTCGGGACTGTGGGAGGGTTTTGCGACTGCGGCCCAAGGGGTACTGGAGTCGGTTTCAAGCGCCTATTTGCGTGATCCACTCAACCATAGCCCGGCGATTACAGACAGGTCGATGGCCTCCGGGTTTTTCTCGATCCCGCGGGGGTCACTGGCTGAGGGCTCTCATTCGGCGGGTTTTGGCCTTTTTGGGTCATCAGTGGAAGGGGCGGTGGTTAGAGGGGTTTGATCGTCTCTGTGAGATGGGAAGGGTCCCTGTCTGTCGGTCCATTTAGTGTGGGAAGGCCTCTGTCTTTGAGAGACCCTACCGAAGGGTGTCGTTTTCAAGCCTTTGGGGTTTCTGTAAGGTTTGGGAATGACCGAAAGGAGGGATTTTTCATGGATGAGGAGCAAAAAAGGCAGGTGGCGATCTTCCGTTTTGGTGTGATTCATGACTTTACGAGTGGCCTTCGGCTTGAGCATGGACAGAGGGAGCGGCTTTTGCGGGAGAAGTCTTGCCGCAGATGGCAGATCCCTTTTTCCCAAAAGACCCGGATCAGCCGCAGTACGATTCTGAGATGGGTCGGGCTGTATCAACAGAGCGGCGGAAGGCTCGAATCTCTTTATCCCGGAGGCCGATCCGATCAGGGAAGGAGCCGGGCCATGGACGAGGAGACGGCCTGTTCTTTGATCGGTCTGAGGAAGCAGTTTCCCCGTGCCTTCATCAGTTTCTTGATCGAGGAGATGAATCGGCGAGGTCTGGTCAGTCCTGGGGTCGTCCTGTCTCCGTCGACGGTCTATCGGTTCTTACACCACCATGGCCTGATGAAATCTCCTGAGGCCTTACCAGAAGATCGACGAAGGTTTGAGGCTGAGCTTCTCGGGTGACATCTGGCAGAGCGACTCGATGCACGGCCCCATGATCAAGGTCGACGGAAAGAACAGAAGGACCTACCTTTTTGCTTTCTTAGACGACCACTGCCGATTGGTTGCCCATGCCGAGTTTTATCTGCGAGAGGGCCTTGACTCCTACCTTGACGCCCTGAGACAGGCCCTGCTTAAGCGAGGCCTTCCTCGAAAGCTCTATGTGGATAACGCCTCATGTTTCCGCTCAAAACAGCTGGAGTTCATCACGGCCTCTTTAGGCATTGCCCTTATCCACTCAAGACCCTACACGCCCCAGGGAAGAGGAAAGATCGAGCGGTTCTTCAGGACCCTGAGGGACCAGTTCCTTGAAGGATTTCGTGGAGAGTCCCTCGAGGAGCTTAACCTGGCTCTTGAGTGCTGGATCCGGGACGTCTATCACCAAAGGCCGCATAGCTCAACCGGCCAAAGCCCCTTGAGTCGGTTTTCCGATCACACCGAGTGTATCCGTCTGGCTCCAAAGAGGCTCGACGACCACTTCCGAAAAAGCGCCAGGCGCCGGGTGGCCAAAGATAGAACCATCAGCCTCCATGGAAGGCTCTATGAGGCCCCAGTCACCCTGATTGGCAAACAAGTCCTTCTGCTCTATCATCAAAACCATCCACAGCGGGTAGAGGTTCTGTTTGGCCATACATCCTACGGCCTTCTTACACCCGTTGATCTCCATGTCAACTCCAGAATCAGAAGAGATAAAAACCGAGGCGTCCAGCTCCATCCATCGGATCGAAAAGGCAAATATCGGGGAGGCCGCCTCCTGGATCCCAAAAAGGACAATGATCGATGAACTACAGAACCTTCTTCGCTCTTACCAAAGAGCCCTTTGCCGCAGAACTTGAGCTTTCAGAGATCCTCAAAACTCCGGATCTTTTGGCCGTAAAAGAGCGATTTGATTATACTGTCAGCCTTGGCGCCATGGCTCTGCTTACCGGGGAGATCGGATCCGGAAAGTCCACAGCCCTAAGATATGCCTCAGAATCACTTCACCCCTCCCAATACAGAACCCTCTATGTGACCGCCTCATCGGGCTCGATCCTTGAAATCTATCGCCAGATCCTGGCTGAGCTCGGTATAGATACATCAAGCCCTTCCCGGGCCATCATGATCCGATTGATCAAACGGGAAATCCAGCAACTTGTTCAAGGCAAAAAACTTACAGCCGTCCTCATTATCGACGAAGCCTCCTTGATGCGCCTGGAGGTCTTCAGTGAGCTCCATACCATCGCCCAGTTCGAAAAAGACTCCAGAGCCTGGCTCCCCATCATCCTGGCAGGCCAGAATAACCTCGTTGATAAACTCACCTACCGGGCCTCCATGCCCCTCGCCTCAAGAATCGTCGCAAGAAGCCACCTGGAAGGAGTCTCCAAGGACGACATGGAAAAGTATCTGAAACATCACCTTGCCATCGCCGGTGTTAAACACAACCTGTTTGAGGACTCGGCCATCACCGCCATCCACCAGGGCTCCGGAGGCCTCTTCCGAAAGGCCAACCACCTGGCCAGAGGCGCCCTCATTGCCTCAGCCAAGGAAAAATCAAACACAGTTACCCCAGAACATGTCCGGCTGGCTGCAACAGAAGTCTTTTGATTAACACCAACAGGAGGAAATCATGAAGAGCAAAACAATGGTACGATATGCTTTTAAGGTATGGCTCATCCTTTATCAGCTCGAAAACTTCATCTGGAAACGTTACTCCCATTCGTTCATCAAACTTAACGGAGGAAAGGACCTCCCACAATATCATCAGAACCAACCATGCGAAGAAAATGACATCCCCTTCTAGCAATATCTCGAGACCCAATCTCCAATTAAAAGCTCAGCTAAAATAATCTGAAATTCTATCCATCCGTCCCATTTAATCAGAAAATATTAGTCCTTCTATTTTGAAAAACAACACCAGGCACATGAAAGACCACGAAGTCCAACGGCTCTTGGAGGTGATCGCGGGCCCTCGGGATCGAGCC
>CAYGBE010000110.1:0-7395 GCA_964348065.1 uncultured archaeon | reverse complement strand
TCTACGGCTGTTTGCTCTTATCATGCTTCTCTCTCTAGGCGGTAGTTTTTACATAACGACAGCTATCATGATCCTAGTATTCATCACAGTCATTTACAGAATCACAAAAACGAAGAGACCAAGTGATGTCCTTAACGGGGTTAAGAAAGCCCTTCAGGTAAGAAAGGGAGTGAGAAAGAGCTTCTGGCTAAACTGGCTAAGAGCTGACAAATCACCACAGACAGATTGGCTATCAAATCTTGTTTTACCATCTATTCTCTTCCTAGTCATCAATGTCAGGTTCCATAACTATTACGATTTTGATCAAGCCTTGTTCTTGCTCATTGCACTGCTCCCAGTTCTTGGCGCTTCTCTCGGAATAAGAAACAATTGGCAAGATTGGGGTAAGAGCTCAACTATTCTCATTCCCTATGTCATGATTTTAACAATACTCATTACGAACCCATTAGCGATGCCCGTTCTGGATTACTATCATTCGGAAGCAGCTGAACTATCTGCAACTTTTGCTGAAGGATATGGTCCTGCTAGTTCCATCATGCTTATGATAACAAACATTGAAATTAAGGAAATTCAATGGTTCTTTGTGAGTGTAGCAATACTACTGCTAGGGTTTTTCTCCCCCTTCTCTTCAATGACAGAGTTTTCAGCCTCGAGAAAGGATCCACGTGAAGTCAAGAAATGGTTTCTATGTAGTATAATTTACGGAATATTGAGTTACGTTGCCGCTTCAATAGTCACAACTCATCTATACCCTTTTCTCCTTCCAGAAAGGCTAGTCTTACTCACGTTCATACTTCTCTTGATGTTACTTTCTCTGGGTAAGAATTATGAAAATAATATGCAACAGGCACGCATGCTGGAAGATTGATATGGGATCTGCACAAGCGCCCAAGTGAGTTCGGAGAGGAGATTGACTATTCATGAATAAGATCGAGTCAGACATAGCCGGTTTCCTTCTTTTCTGGCTTCTACGCGCTTGCATACACAGATGCCACTTCTAGGGTTTTCCTCCATAAATCTTTAAAATAGAACAATTGTATAAATACACATTTCTGGGAGGGAGAGTTTGTGAAGATTTTGAGTTCTAGTCTAGTCTTGTTAATTCTACTCTCGATATTTCTGCTTCCTGTTTCCATTGTATCTTTTGGAGGGGCAGACTCTTTCAACTCAACCGTTGACCTTAGTATCCGATGGGTGGGTGAGAACACAGTAGTAAAGGAAATTGCATGGGCTCCAGACGATTCATACGCATTGATTCTGAGCGAGAGCGGGACGGTGATCAGGTTTGATGGATCCACCTTTGAAGTTATTTCAAGCTCGTTGGGCTTCATGCCAAAAGATGCCTGCTGGAAACCCAATGGTGACTATGCTCTGCTCGTAGGCTCTGAAGGAAAAGTCATGAAATATAATCACACACACTTCACATCGTTGCATAGTCCTGTAACTGTCTTCCTTCACAAGGCTAGTTGGCACCATAATCATGAGTATGCCCTAATAGTGGGTGATCAAGGCACTCTTCTCAGATTCAACGGCAACGAATTCACGGCAGTCGACACCTATACCACGGCCAATTTGCATTCCATAGGCTGGGACATCGAAGGGACCAAGGCTCTGATTGTCGGAGGGATCGGTACTGTCCTTCAGTACCACCACTCAAGTGGGAAAATATACTGGCTTGGGCAGAATATTCAACTGGAGGATATCGCATGGAAGTCTGACAACAGCTACGGGTTGATAGTGGGCTACGGTGGCTTGTGTCTAGGGTATGATGGAATAGATTTTGAAGTTCTAAACATGAGTCTCGGATTCAATGCTTTTGCGGTGGATTGGAAGCCAGGCAACCAAGAAGCGACTATTGTTGGTTCGGAAGGACACATCACCGTCTTCAAATCTCGTAATTTCAGTTCCGTAATATCACCAACAATGAACAGCCTCCATGCAATTTCATGGAGATCTGATGGGTCTTATGCTCTGATTGTAGGTGCCTCTGGCAGTGTGCTAGCATTCAACGGGCACAGTGTCGCTATCATTCAAAGCAAAACTAATGTGAATCTGAACAGCGTCGGATGGGATAAGGTCTCACAGAGAGCGCTGATTGTGGGAGATTCAGGAAACGTCCTAGTGTTTGACGCGTCAGATAACACGGTTTACTGGCTGGGTCAAGACATTTCTCTCACAGACATTGCTTGGAAACCTGGGGGCTCCTACGGAATAATAGTGGGCTATGAAGGAATAGTGCTCAAATATGACGGTGTCATGTTCACGCGGCTGATCACGGGCTTAAGCGGAGTGTTAAACGATGCTGAATGGCACCCAAATGGCACCTGCCTAATTCTAGTTGGCAGCGAAGGCATAATGGTTAGATATGATGGCGTCTCCTTTTCCTCACTCCCTAGCGTAACCACAAACAACCTGAACAAGATTTCTTACCGTTCAGACGGGGCACTTGCACTAATTGTAGGTGATGGCGGCACAATCCTCAAGTTTTACTATGACTGCGAGTCAACACCAGTGATTACTCCTATTCTGCCCATAATCGCAGGATTAACCTATGATCTTCACTCTATCACTTGGCGAAACGATGGTACATATGCCATAATTACTGGAGCTAGTGGCGTTGCACTGAAATACGACCCATCAGCGGACAAAATATATTGGCTCGGTCACAACGTGGCCTTGGACACAATCTCTTGGAAACCTGATGGGAGCTTCGGCTTCATTGTGGGAGAAGGTGGCATCGTAATCAAATATGATGGTGACAAATTTACACCTCTGGTTACAGGACTTGCTACACATCTCTATGATGTGGCTTGGAACCATGCTGGTACTCGGGCTGTGATCATTGGAAGTGAAGGGATCGCTGTCAAGTTTGACGGCGTATCTTTCTTCTCCCTCAACTCGAGCACGACATATGACTTCTACAAGGCCGCATGGAAACCTGATGACTCGTATGCTCTTCTAGTCGGATCAAATGGACTGATCATGAAGTATGATCCAAATGATGACAGTTTCCAAAGTATACAATCAGGCACAACCGCCAATTTGAATGGGGTTTCTTGGAATGGCTCCCAAGCCATCATCGTTGGTAACTCAGGGACCATCCTGCTTTGGAACGGAACACACTCTGTTCCCACCGACTCTGGCACGACAAACACCCTATGGGATGTTCAATGGAGTCCTGACGGGTCTAAGGCCCTCATCATTGCCCAATATGGTTTGGTGTTGAGCTTTGATGGGAAAAACATCTCCCAATATTCGACAGGGGATTCAGCTGACTTTTATGGTAATAATCGGTGTAGTGTGGAGTGGCACCCTACTGGATCCTATGCTTTGATTACGGGTTATCACTATCGGTACCGCAGGTATGGGTCTGAAAGGTGGTATGGACTATGGCAGTTCAACGGTTCAACATTCACGAATTACCGCTTACGCTACATGCCATGGGGGGTTGATTGGGGAAGCACTACGCCTTATGGGCTGATTGTAGGATCTTCAGGTGAAGTAATTCAATATGACGGCTCTACCCTACAGTATATCTCCACATCAACAGACAGAGTCTTGTGGGATGTGGCGTGGAAGCCATATCATGACCATGCACTAATCATTTCAGAAAATGGAGAGATTCTGAAATATGACGGTGCAAAGTTCCTTCACAGCTCTCCGCTTAGCTCTTCTGACTTCTCATCATATGCGAGCAAGATAGATTGGCACCCTGATGGTTCATTTGCTCTTATAGTTGGCGCAGGCAGCCTTTGGTGGTACAATGAGACAGTCGCGTGGAGATACCCCTTGCGTTGCTCTCCTTTAGGTATCGACTGGCATGGAAGCAACGCTTACGCTCTTATAGTAGGAACCATGGGCGAGGTGGTTGCATTCAGCGGAACTGACGTTGTCTACCTTTCATCCTCTACTAACAGAGTTCTGTGGGATGTGGCGTGGAAGCCTGACGGAAGTTACGCATTGATCATCTCTCAAAATAGTGAGGTGTTGAAATTCGACGGACTGATGTTTAACTACAACCACACAGGGGATTCAGCTGACTTTTATGGTAATAATCGGTGTAGTGTGGAGTGACACCCTACTGGATCCTATGCTTTGATTACGGGTTATCACTATCGGTACCGCAGGTATGGGTCTGAAAGGTGGAACTGCGTCTGGCTTTTCAATGAAACCCATTTTATCATTCACAATACATTTCGTCAAATGTTGCAAGGTGTCAGCTTTAAATCAGAAGGAGATTACGCTCTTCTTGTAGGTAATACAGGTGCGATACTGAAGTTTGACGGTACAAGCTTCATTCACATCAGCGCAGCTTATGGGCAGATACTGTGGGATATCGCTTGGAAACCTGATGGGAGCTATGCTCTCATAGTTTCAGATTCAAGCGAAGTACTGAAGTTTAATGGCTACAGCTTCACCTCTGACTGGTCAGGATCTGCATTTGGCGACAATCTGTGCTATGTGAATTGGCATCCGAACGGGTTGTATGCAATCATAACCGCTGCAAGGCATGCCACCCTATGGACTTATGATGGTGCAACATTCAGCACGATGCCTCTTCGAGCTCCTTCATATGGTGTCGAATGGCGGCACGATGGAATCTACGCATTGATAGTTGGTTCGTATGGTCAGATCGTGAAATATGATGGGATCAGCCTGCTATACCTTTCAGCCACAACAGCTAGGAATCTGTGGGATGTGGCGTGGAAGCCTGACGGAAGCTACGCATTGATCATCTCCCAAAATGGTGAAGTCCTGAAGTATGACGGATTAGATTTCCTATACGATTATGCTGATTCTGCAGACTTCTATGGCGACTACCGTTGCAGTGTGGATTGGAGTTCCAATGGCATTTGGAGTGTAATTACAGGTTATCACTATCGGTACCGCAGGTATGGATCTGAAAGGTGGAACTGCGTCTGGCGTTATGATGGAGCTGAGTTCGTAACGGAAATCACAGATGTAATGCCCTACGATTGTGCCTTCCAACCGGGAGGGGATTACTGTGTGATTGTCGGGGACTCCGGTCACGCTTGGACCTATGATTCCATCAACCTCATGCCAATTCCCACAAACACCACAACCGACCTTCGAGGCGTTGCTTGGAAACCTGATGGAAGCTACGCACTAATTGTGGGAAAGGGGGGAGAAGTGTTGAAATTTGACGGGCTGTGGACGTACACCCTCAATAGTGGGGTGTCAGATGATCTAACCAGTGTTGCATGGTCTGTTGATGGAAACTTCGCCCTTATATGTGGAACCGCTGGTCGAATTCTGAAATACGATGGCCTTGAATTCGCCACACTCGATTCCAACGTCACAGAGGACCTGAGTTCAGTAGACTTCGCTCCTGGAATTGGACTAATTGTTGGCAAATCTGGACGTATACTCAGATACGAAAAGGACGCCTTACATGTTGTTAGCCTAGATTCAACCGTTGATCTACAAGGCGTGGACTTTTCTCCATCAGATGAATACGCACTCATCACGGGAAAAAGCGGCCATGTATGGAAGGCATACTTAGGCTTACCTCCAAGTCCTTTGGGCATCGAAGTGATAGCTGCACCCTCAACAATCAAGTCTGGAGAGACATCACAACTCACCATAACAGTGACGAATGGATCAGAACCTGTGAGTGGAGCGTCGATCCTTCCACATTCCCTCTTAGGAGGTTCCTTCTCAGAAATCATCGATCATACAAATGGAAACTATTCTTGTGCTTACATCGCACCGATACTAACTGAAAGCACTACAGATCGTGTCGTCGTTGAAGTGGTGAAAACTGGGTTTGCGCATAGTTCAGGATATGTAGACATCGAAATTCTCCCAGAAATCCCCTATTTCCAGCAGATCGAATCATACTTCCCATATTGGAAGACTTCGATAGACGAAGAATGGCATCCCACCTCGTTCTACTTTGATAATGATGGTGATGTTGAAAACAACAAAGCAAACTACGAGAGTCGATCTCATGGATGGAACAACACCTATGTTTACATTCACATCGCCGCGGACCAAGACTACGTGACAATTGGGTACTGGCTCTACTATGTCTACAGCGACTGGCTCGGTTCCTTCGATGATCATCACCACGATTGGGACTCAGTAATCTATGTTGTGCTGAACAGAACGACTCTGACGCCTGAAATGGTCGGTTTCAGTCATCATATCCAAATCGACTATTTGCTGTGGAATGACCCTTCGCTGGAAACAGTGGGTAGTCACCCTGTGGCATATGTTGCAGAAGGTAGTCACGCTGCCTATCCTAGCCCGACAGACCTTAGTCTCCCACCTTACTTCGACCTGTGGAACCCTGGAGGAACAACATATGGTCCTGAAAATCTGACTAGTTTAGTAATAGTTGGGGCTCACATAAGTGAGAGGCAATTCACAATCGACGCGGAGCCAAGATGGTTCTGCCTTTTAAGCTACGAAAGCAAAAACTGCACCCATCCAGCCCCAAGCGACGTGACATATGCTGGCAGAACCTACTGGCCCAAGAAGTTCCCAACAGGCAACCCACTTCTCGATTTGTTCACAGATTGGGACGATCCGCCTTGGCACAGATCAAACAGATGGTATGCCACCACACCCAAAGGAATAATCGACAAAGCGATATTCGTTGCTTATTCCCCAGTCGACGTATTAGTGACTGACAACCAAGGGCATAGTGTAGGTACAAACGCAACTGGTCACGTGGAGTTGAATATTGAACAGGCCCTCTATACTGGCGCAGACGGTGAACCAGAAATAGTCATTATTCCAAATCCTACACCTACAGGATTCCAAGTGAAAGTCAGTGGCACACAAACAGGAACATTCAACCTCACTGTCACGCAGACAGAAAACAACACGATCCTACATGAAGAAAAATACGAGAACGTTGCCATTGAAGAAGGACAAGAATTGGAGTTCTTTGCCTCTCTTGACAACGAAATCTCCACAGCTTTCGAGATCGAGGTAGAAGACACAACATTCACAATCGGAGTTTGCACTAATGCTACTGTGTGGGATGTAAATTTCAATGCTGTTGCTCGACAAATCAAGTTCAGAGTAACAGGAGAGGATGGAACAGTCAGCTTCTGCAATCTCTCTATCCCCAGTGACTTACTCTGGGTTGACGAGTTAGATGAATGGGAGATTCTTATAGATGATGATGTTCTCACGTCTTCAGCAAGGACGATTGCTTTCAACGGAACCCACTATATGATCGACCTGGTCTGTCCAACTAGCACCATTAGAATAAGCATTATTGCGAAATATGTGATTCCTGAATTCCCAGCATTCCTTATTCTACCACTGTTCATGATTGCTGCGCTGCTCGTGGCCATTGCTTATAGGAGAAAACATTCTGCAGTATTATCCTAACCTCCTTATTGTTATTCGGAAATAACA
>CAYGBE010000109.1:0-11014 GCA_964348065.1 uncultured archaeon | reverse complement strand
GCTTCAGTGGGGTTGTATGCAGATTTAACGCCTCCAGAGATTAAATACATTGCCGAAAACTCCGAGGCTCGCTTTGCTATCGTTGAAGATCAGGAGCAGGTTGATAAGTTTCTCCAAATTAAGGACGAGCTTCCCCCACTCAAAAAGGTCATTTACTGGAACTATAAGGGGCTAGCCCACGCTGATGACCCTATTTTGATGGGATATATGACGGTTCTAGAACGAGGGGAGAAATATGAAGAGGAACACCCCGGGCTCTTTGAGCAGAATGTGGAGACCGGCAAGGCTGATGACGTCTGCGCCCTCGTTTACACCTCGGGAACCACCGGGGCTGCGCCCAAGGGAGCCGTCCATACCTATAGGACGATGAGAGCTGGTGCTGACTACTGCTTGGATCTCGACCCATGGGATGAGAATGATAATGCCCTCCCCTACTTGCCACCAGCCTGGATGACCGAGCAATGGTTTGGGATTGGTTGCCATCTGCTATCGGCCAACATCCTGAACTTCGCTGAAGAGCCGGAAGCCCAACAGCGGGATACGAGGGAGACAGAACCAAGCATTGTATTCCACGGGGCCCGGCTATGGGAGAGTCAGGCAGCGATGGTTCAGGCACGGATTCTTGGCACGGGTGGCATCAAGAGGCTTGCCTTCCGACTGCTCATGCCAATTGGCTATAGGATAGCTGATTTAAAGTTGAGAAGACAAAAGCCAAGTCTGTTTTGGAAAATACTCTATTCTTTGGCCGATATCGCCCTCTTGAGACCGATCAGAAAGAGCCTTGGTCTGTCAAATGCCAGAATCTGTTATACTACCGGGGCTATGCTCAGCCCCGATGCCTTCAGGTTCTACCATGCCCTCAATCTCCCTCTCAAAAGCCTGTATGGAACGACAGAGGGTGGAGCGGTCACGGGTGCCCGGAATAATGACATCAGTTTAGAGACGGTCGGCCCCCCTCACCGGGGAACAGAGGTGCGCATAACCGATAAGGGTGAGATTATTTATCGGCAGCCCGGTATTTTCGTTGGTTACTATAAGGACCCGGATAAGACCGCCGAGGTGCTTAAAGACGGGTGGTTTTATAGTGGAGACAGCGGTTTCATGAGGGAGGATGGACACATTGTGTTTGTAGAGAGGTTAGAGGACCTTGTTGAGCTGACCAGTGGCGATAAGCTGGCCCCCCAGTCTATTGAGAGCCGGCTGAGGTTCAGTCCTTATATCAAGGACGCCTGGGTTCTGGCCGGACCGAATGGGGCCTACGCCTCGGCCATCATCATCATTAACTATGACACTGTCGGCAGGTGGGCTGGACAGAAGGGGGTGGCCTATGCGACCTTCACCGAGCTATCCCAGAAGCCAGAGGTTTACGGGCTGGTGAAGACGGATATAGACAGAGTCAATCAAGCTTTGCCGCCTGGCGCCAGGGTGAAGAAATACGTCAATCTGCACAAGGAATTTGACCCCGATGAAGTTGAGTTAACCAGAAACAGGAAGCTGAGAAGGAGATTTCTGGAAGAGCGTTACCGCGAGCTTATCGACGCGATCTATAGCGGTAAGGCCGAGGTCCCGACAGAAGTTCAGGTCGGATACCGGGATGGGCGGATGGGAACAATCAAGACGACGCTTAGCATCAAGTCTGTTTAGTCCTAATTGAGTAAAAACCCCATTAGGGAACTGCCTTATGACCTTCTTTCTACAATTAGTGGTAACCGGTTTTGCTCTCGGCATGGTCTATGCCCTCATCGCGATAGGTTTTGTGATCATTCTCAAATGCTCCGACGTGTTTAACATTGCCCAGGGACACTTTGTACTGGTTGGTGGGTACCTCGGCTATACCTTCTTGGTTCCCTTCGGCCTCCCCATATGGGCCGCCCTCGGAATGGCGGTTGCAGTGGCAATCATCATGGGCTTGGTCGTAGAACGACTTGCCCTCCGCCCGCTGGTGGGTCAACCTGTACTCGCTGTCATCATGATGACCATAGCCCTCGCCACGGTATTGGAAGGGCTGGTAACCCTCATCTGGGGAGGCGAATATAAGGCCTATCACGGAGTACTGCCAACGGTAGCCCTGAACGTTGGTGAAATATCCATACCCTCAGAGACGTCAATCGGGCTCATCGTCTCTGTTGTAACGGTCGTGTTGCTCCTGCTTCTCTTCCGCTATACCAAGATTGGACTGGCAATGAGGGCCACTGCCGAGGACTTACAAGTGGTGCAGAGTGTTGGTATCAGGGCAACCACAGTTTATGCCGTCTCTTGGGTCATTGCCTGTGTCGTTGGTGTGATCGGCGGCATCCTGTTGGGCGGCGTATCCGGCGTTATGACCCCCCTTGCTGAGATCGGCTTGAAGGCATTCGCAGTAGTGCTGCTGGGAGGGCTGGACTCAATTGGCGGGGCTATTGTAGCCGGAATCATATTGGGTGTGCTGGAGAATGTAGCTGCCGGGTACCTGGACCCTCTACTGCCTGGTGGTGGGCTGGCTCATGTATTCCCCTTTATCGTTATGATAATCGTGCTCATCTTCAGGCCCTACGGTCTCTTTGGTCTGGTCAGGATAGAAAGGATCTGATCAATGGGTTTACATTCTGGAACCTTTCGAGAAAGCTACGCGCAGGACATGGCTATTGTCCGCACCAGGCTGCATTGGGGAATGCTGTTCGCCTTCCTCATCCTCCTTTTCACCTGCCCGCTGTTTTTCAGTGATAGGATGCTGACCATACTGACCATGATCGGTATTGCCATTATCAGTGTTCACGGGCTCAATATTCTCACCGGGTACTGCGGCCAAATCTCCATAGGGCATGCCGGCTTCATGGCAGTCGGTGGCTATGCCTCGGCGATCCTCAGTGCTAAGCTTGGCTGGCCATTGTGGGCCGCCCTACCCGGTGGTGCCCTGGCTGCGGGGATAGCAGGTCTGATCTTCGGCCTCCCATCACTCAAGATCAAGGGCTTCTACCTCATTATGGCAACCATAGCCGCACATTTTATTATTGTCTGGTTCATATTCCAGCTTTACAGTCTCACCGGTGGCGCTGATGGGATGGCTGTCCCGAGACCTCGGATAGCCGGTTTCGCCCTTAAATCCAAAGCCAGCTACTACTACCTGGTTATGGTATGTGCCTGCCTGGCCACGTTCACGGCTCATAACATAGTTAGGACCAGGGCCGGCAGGGCCTTCGTCGCCATCCGAGATAACGACCTGGCGGCTGAGGTCATGGGGATTAATCTATGGAGTCATAAGCTACAGGCCTTCTTTATCGGCTGTGTCTATGCCGGTGTGGCGGGTGCACTGCTGGTTTACTACTATGCCTTTGCCTCTGCTGATCTGTTCCCTTTCATGGATTCGGTGTGGTATCTGGGTATGCTCATTGTCGGCGGTATGGGCAGCACTGCAGGGGCTATTTTTGGCGCCGTATCGCTCAAGGTGCTGGATGAGCTGGTGACCATTGCCGGCCCTATGTTAGCTGCAGTTTTCCCCGCCGTTGCCGCCCAGGCAGCCGCATCACTGGGTCTCATCGCTCGCGGGTTGGTGATTATTCTTTTCCTTGTTTTTGAACCCAGGGGGCTCGAACACCGGTGGGAGATGATCAAGGCCTATTTCGTGCTCTGGCCTTTCTCACATCAAGAATGAGAGTAAAAGGAGGTGATTCCATTCAAGAGAACGCCTAATCTAGGATGTAGAAAGAATGAGAGTGGAGGGGGGTGATTGAATTCAACAGAACGCCTAATCTACGGTGTAGACGAAACCATAAAGTAGATCTGTAAGGAGGAGAAAATGGCTAGGATCAGATTGGCGTTAGTCGCTTGTGTGATTTGTATGCTGGCGGCCGCATCGTTGTTGCCTGCCAGCGCAGAAGCGGAGAAAACCCTCTATGTCGGGGGTACGATGGCGCTCACCGGCGCCTATGCTGAGGATACGGCAGCGGTTCTTGCTGGCTATGAAGACTATGTCAAATATGTCAATGAGACAAAGATGCTGGCCCCGTGGCGAAAGGAGAAATTCCCCGCCGATATCACCCTGGCGGTGCTCTGGCGGGATGATGAGCTCAAGCCACCGAAGGCGCTGACGATTTTTGAGGAGCTTAAGGCCAAAGGGATACTCGTCTTCAGGTGCTCGGGGTCACCCCAGGCCCTGGCGCTCAAGGACAGGCTATTTGAGGAAGGCTTTGGTGCCCCGAGTATGGCCACCGGACCCTATCTCCTGACGCCCCCACAGAGCGTCTTTACCTATTACCCCATCTATACTGATTCATTGGCAGCCATCGCCGATTGGTTCAAAGAGAATTGGAAGGAAAAGAGGAAACCACGGGCTGCCTACCTTACCGCCGATAACGCCATGGGTAGGTCGATTGTGATACCGGAGCTCGAGGCGTATCTCAAGAAGCAGGGATACGAGTTTGTCGGTGCCCAGTTTGTGCCCCTTGTGCCGACCTCGCCGCCAACCACCCAGCTGACATGGCTAAAACAAAAGGGGGTTGACCTTGCCCTGGGCGTTATGATTAACCCTGGGTCACAGCCCACTGTAAAGGAGATGGTCAGGCTGGGCATGGGCCCCCATCTGGAGTACAAGATGACCTTTGGTGTCCCCGCACCAGGTCACACTGCCGTGTTCGCTGCAGCCATGGGTAAACTGGGTGACGGTTACGTGTGCGCTGGCAGTTTTCCCCCCCTGGATGACCTCTCCACCCCTGGGGTAAGGTTCTGCAGCGACCTACAGGATAAGTATCGCGCCGGCAAACGGGTGACCCACATCATGTATGAGGCAGGCGTAATTGAGGCCATGGTCCAGACTGAGGCGTTACGGCTGGCCATGAAAGAGGTGCCTTTTGAAAAACTGACGCCCCGCGATGTCCTGGAACAAGGCTTCTACAAGATAAAAAAGCTTGACACCGGTGACATGAGCAGTACGCCGCTGACCTATGGCAAGGGCGATATCGAGGGTGTTGATGAGGTCCGTGTTGACCAGGTGCAAAATGGTAAGGTGGTAAAATTGGGCACCTGGCCGTGTCGCCACCTGTATAAGCAAAAATAACTATTGTTCCGGGGGCTCTGTGCACAGAGCCCTCGGATGCTCCCGTTGAAATTGGAGAACAAGATGGACAGGGCTAGTTGTAGCCGGCCTTTGCTCCCAGCGACGCAACAGCCCACATACCTCTTTCGGATCCCTTTTGTCTAAACGACCCATTTACCTCCTTTCATCAGGTTTGCTTTTTCTTAATCTCCACATAGCCTTCATCTGCATTGAGTTTGACAAAGTCCCCGTTACGGGTGACGGGAATCATTCTTTCCGCATTGTAACACTCCCCATAGGCCACCAGGATCTCCACGGCCTTTCGGGCACCACGACCGTGTTTCCCCTCGAGCATTTGCTGTTGTTCCTTATTTAGTTTCATGAGCCCTCCCCACATTCACCTCCGACAGGCTACCTGTTTGGCAATCCGTGCCGATATGTCTTAAGCTCTCGCTTTAGAATCTTGCCCTGCGGCGTTTTGGGAAGCTCTTCCATGAAAATGACCTTCTTGGGAGCCTTGTAAGAGGCCATCTTCTCCTTGCAGAATCGGATCAGTTCTTCTTCAGTAACTGTGCGCCCTTCCTTCAATCTGATGAATGCCGTTACCGCCTCACCGTATTCTTCATGGGGTGTTCCCGCCACACCGCATTCCTCAACCGCCTCATGGGTGTACAGGACCTCTTCCACCTCTGTAGGATAGACATTCAATCCCCCACTGATGATCATGTCCTTGATTCTGTCAACGATATAGAGATATCCTTCCTCGTCAAGGCGGCCCACATCCCCGGAGCGGAGCCACCCGTGTTCCATGGCCGCGGCTGTTTCCTCTGGCCTATTGAAATAACCCTTCATGACATTAGGGCCGCGGATAATGATTTCCCCTGACTCTCCTTGGGGGACTTCCTTGCCGTCCCCATCCACGATTCTTACCTCCACGACGCCGGCAGGAGTCCCAACTGATCCTACCTTGTGCCGATAGATATGGTTAAATGTGACCATCGATGATGTCTCTGTCATGCCATAAGCCTCATGAATACTAAGGCCGAACGTATCCTTCCACTGGCGAACGATTTCAGAGGGCATACTCGTAGCGGCTGAAAAACAATACCGAATAGAGGCCAAATGTCTGTGGCACTCCGGGTTGTTGAGAAGACGAATGTACACCGTCGGTACTGCATAAAAGCGGGTAACCTTGTTCGTGCCTATGGATGCAACGATCTCATCCATCTCGAAACTCTTGTGCAGTACCAGGGTAGCGCATGAGTAGAAACAAGAATTCATGATATGGCACCCAGCAAAGACATGGTTCAAAGGCATGAAACAGAGAAGTCCATCATCGGGGACCATCCCCTCATGGTAGCAGACATTTTGAGAGGTATAGAGGAGGTTCTGATGGGTGAGCATCGCCCCTTTCGGTATCCCTGTCGTGCCCCCTGTATACAAAATGACGCATACGTCATCCGGTGCGCAATCCACGGGGGCCACACGTTCCCGCTCTCCCCCCTCTTTTTCACAGAGGGATGCCAGAATGTCATCTTCTTGCAGAATCAACACGTCCTTCAGATGGGTGAATTTATCTCGCTCCGGGATGTTGGGGCAGAGCTCCTCGGAAGTGATCAGAAGGGATGACTGTGAATCATCAATCAGATGCTCCAGTTCCAAACTCTTATAGGCAGCACTTATGGA
The DNA here is from genome assembly GCA_964348065.1 of uncultured archaeon. Lineage (GTDB taxonomy): Archaea > Aenigmatarchaeota > Aenigmatarchaeia > Aenigmatarchaeales > Aenigmatarchaeaceae > CS1-C013. Next base: position 4,317 of record CAYGBE010000109.1, on the reverse strand, counting down.
GACCACCGCAGCCCCAATCCTTATGATTCCGTAATAGAGCATGATCCATTCGGGTCGGTTGGTCAAATAGATTGCGACCCTATCATCCGTTGAGATCCCCAGCCCCCTTAGGTAGTTGGCTACCTTGTTAACACGATCGTTCAACTCCCTATAGGTATAGCTAGTCGTGCCGTATACCAGGGCCTTTCTGTTACCAAAGAAATCCGCTCCTCTTGCAGTTGTATTGGATAGGTTCATAACCTGGTCCCTCTTTCCAGTATACCTGCTTTCACACATTCCCTCTTTGATTCGGTGCCTATATCGCTGGAGAAGCAGGCCAGCCCATTTGGGAAGGTAACTGGGAGCCCGCCGGCGGGAAAACCATCATCATGGCCAAGCCCGCAATGAGTATCGGCTCAAAGGACGACGCTCCCGGCAGAATAGGGGTCATGGATACATCCTCAAAGTCGAGACCTGTAATAATATAACGATTTAGCCCCAAGGTCTGTGTGATGTACGCCCAATTCATTTGAGAATATCGTTGATTTTTCGTAATGCCTCGATTTGATATTATCTAAAGTTGTAAATCTGTCAACGCCTTTTCTCGGAAAATCGGGGAACGAGTGTAGCTTAGGGTCGAATGACCCAAAAATGCGGCGCAATGCAGGAAGACTCCTATAGAAACAGGGAGAAGGGGTCAGCGGCACGGGGTCTCTCTGAGGCGGAGAACCTTGACTTAGATTAGAGATCTGGTAAGATGCAATCGAAATGCCTGTTGTTCAAGCGCTGGAGAACGGGCGGACTGAAAGCTAATCTGGTCATGAAGTAGGCGCCCGTTCTTCCATATGGAGGGACGGGTTTTTCATTGTCACTGGGACATAGGGGAGAAGGTGGCAAGTCTTTTTTTGAGCAGAAATCGAGCCGATTATTTCCCTGATTTTTTTGATACGTCGAATGAAGGCTCTCTCCAAGGGAAGCCGTGCTTCAGTTGCACGCCATGCCGCCCCAATGCTTCCCTAACTTCTCAAAGAAAGATTCTCCGCGATCTCTTCAGACGCGAAGCGATATAGCTTTCCGGTGTGGTAGGGGGTCTCTCTGAGGCGGTGGGAACACATCGGGATATCCCGCCTACGGCAGGCATCCTGAATCAAGACCAAAAACCCGTTGAATCAGATCTGTACCGCCATTGACCCGGGCGACGGCAGGAGCGGGTGGGACGCCTATTGAATCCATGTCGAGTAACTAATGGACTCATGAGTGAGCAATTGGTGGAGAGTATTCCGAGATCAGGAGGAAAAAAATGGAAATTAAAGCCGCGGTGGTTGTTGAGACATCGGGGGACTTCAGCATTGAACAACTGGAAATCAGTGATCCAAACGATGATGAGGTGCTGGTTCGGATCGTTGGCGTTGGCATATGCGGCACGGATTTGGGCGCCCGGGACGGGCATTTACCGATCCCACCGCCGCCGAGTGTCTTCGGACACGAAGGGGCTGGCGTCGTTGAAAAGGTGGGGGCCCGGGTGACCAAGGTAAAACCGGGCGATCATGTGGTATTGGCCTGGGACTGCTGCGGGGCATGCACGTCGTGCAAGGCTGGCAAGGATCTCTATTGTCTGAATTTCTTCCTGCACAATTTCCACGGCGCTCGTCCGGACGGTACCACGACCTTGCGAAAGGGCGATCAGGTCATCCATGGTTCCTTTTTTTGTCAGTCTTCTTTTGCCGATTTCGCGTTGGCCAACGAACGGAACGTCGTCAAGGTGCGGGAAGACGTTCCCCTCGAGATCATCGGACCCATGGGGTGCGGCGTTATGACCGGTGCTGGCGCAATTATGAATTCCCTTCAGTCCAGGCCCGGGGCTTCCATCGCAATATTCGGTGTCGGCCCGGTCGGCATGAGCGCTGTTCTCGCAGCGGTCGTGTGCGGTTGTACGACCATTATCGCCGTGGATATCAATTCGGACCGCCTAGAGACGGCGAAGGAATTGGGCGCCACCCATACCGTCAACGCCGGCAAGGGGGATCCGGTTAAGGCGATCCGGGACATTACCGGCGGGGGTCCGGAATTCAGCCTGGAGTGCGTGGGTAATCCCAAGGTGTTACGCCAGGCTGTGGATGTCCTGCCCCGCTGCGGAGTTTGCGGTCTGCTCGGGGTTGTACCACCGGGCACGGAAGTCAGCCTGGATATGGACCTTCTCATGAACGGCCGGACGGTTAAGGGGATCCTCGGAGGCGATGCCATTCCGGACCTGTTTATCCCCAGACTGATTGAATTGTATAGCCAGGGGCGCTTCCCCTTTGACCGATTGATCACATTCTACCCATTCGATGACATAAACCAGGCAGTGAAAGACATGGAAAAGGGGCACGTGATCAAACCGATTTTGCGACTGTAGCACGGGACACATCTGTCGTTCCTCCGGGAGAATCATAGTCACGCACGTAACACGGCACATAGGATTTACGTGTTTAGGAACACCACCTGATTCTTTACGCTTCTCTGTGGATTCGGGGAGATCAATGAAGGGAGGCCAGGTATGAAGTTCATCAGGGTGAACATGAACGAAAAAACCATTGCGATTGAAGATGTGCCACAGAATTACAGGGGGCTTGGCGGCAGGGCCCTGACATCAATCATGATCAACGCAGAGGTGCCACCAAAATGTGATCCCCTGGGACCGCAGAATAAGCTCATTTTTGCCCCGGGCCTTCTAAGTGGCACACCTCTGGCGAATACCAGCCGAATTTCCATCGGGGCGAAAAGCCCGCTGACAGGGACGATCAAGGAGAGCAATGCGGGGGGGACCGTTGCTGCGGCTTTAGGGCGTCTGGGAATTACTGCGGTCGTTATCGAAGGGCAAGCTCCGGAAGGAGATCTCAGCTACCTCAAGATCGACAAGGAGGGAAACGCAAGCCTTATTTCAGCCCTGGACTACAAGGGAATGGGAACGTACAGATTCGTGGAAAAGATACTTGAGGTATACGGAGAGAAAACCTCAGTGCTCTGCATCGGGCCAGCTGGTGAGTTTAGGCTGGCCGCAGCTTCAATCCAGTCTTCTGACATCGATGGTCGCCCCTGCCGCGCAGCAGGTCGAGGGGGCCTGGGTGCGGTCATGGGAGCCAAGGGGCTTAAGGCGCTGATTGTAGATCAGGGGGGCAAGAGCGCTGATCCCATAGCCGACCCGAAGGCCTTCAGGGAGGCGGCCAGGGCTGTTGTCAAGGCTGTGAAAGCGGATCATATGAACAGCGAAGTGATGCCCGCCCTCGGCACCGCTGGCCTCGTGGCCCCCGTCAATTCCATGGGCGCCTTTCCCAGTTACAATGCTCGAAAGGGCGTGTTGGACGGTTGGGAGAAGATCAGCGGAGAGGCCATGGCTGAAATGATCAAGGAGAGGGGCGGAAATACGACCCACATGGGCTGCACCCAGTGCATCATCCATTGCTCCAATGAATTTGTTGATAAACAGGGGAAGTATGTGACCAGCTCCCTGGAGTATGAGACCATCTGGGCGATGGGCGGTATGACCGGCATTGATGATCTGGACACGATTGCCCGGCTCGATAATCTCTGCGATGACATTGGGGTTGACACCATGAGCACAGGGGTGGCCGTTGCCGTTGCGATGGATGCCGGACATAAAGAGTTTGGGGATGGCGAGGCGGCCATAGAGCTGGTGGAAGAGATTGGCAAGGGCACAGAATTGGGTAAGATCCTTGGAAACGGTCCTGCTGCCATCGGTAAGTATTTCAACCACGCCCGGGTCCCCGTGGTCAAGGGCCAGAGCATTGCCGCGTATGATCCACGGGCCATGCTGGGTCATGGCGTGACCTTTGCCACCTCACCCATGGGGGCCGATCACACGGCGGGAAACGTGGTCGGGGCATATTTGGAACAAAAGCTCGATCCATTGAAAGCGGAGGGACAGGTTGAGACCTCGAGATACCTTCAAACCACGATGGCCGCTTTTGACAGCACGGGACAGTGCTTTATGGCGACTGTAGCCCTGTTGAATCCCGAAGGGGGCGAGGCCTTTCGGAAGGTGATCAATGCCAAATTGGGCACCCAGCTCGGGCCGGACGACTTCCCCCACGCCATGGGTATCCGGGTGCTGAAAGCCGAGAGGGAATTCAACAGAAAGGCGGGGTTTACCTATAAGGACGATCGACTGCCCAGGTTTTTCTACGAAGAACCCCTACCCCCTCACAACAGAGTCTTTGTCATCAGTGACGAGGAGATTGACAATACCTTTGATTTCTAACGGGAATCAAAAATGAAATGGGACGTTCAGCCAATGTTTCCTCGGTTACCAGCATTCACAGGGTATTGAGGTTGAGA
>CAYGBE010000108.1:0-2715 GCA_964348065.1 uncultured archaeon | reverse complement strand
AATAGCTCGTATCTTGAACTAAATCCGAGCATCTCAGCCAACGGCCTGTGTCTGTTCTTCAGCTCAAACCGGCCAGGTGGTCACAGCGGCATGGATTTGTATGTAACGATGCGTCCGACAATAAATGACTCCTGGGACATTCCTGTAAATCTTGGTGCTGTGATTAACGAGGGGGGAGCAGGTGCTCCGTATATCTCATCCGATGGCTTGACCCTCCATTTCACGTCGAGTCGCGCAGGTGGTTTTGGACGTGGAGACCTGTGGCAGGCATAAATAATTCCAATGGTTGACTTCAACGGCGACGGAATTGTCGACTCTGCCGATATGTTCATAATCGTTGACCACTGGGGCGAAGACTACTCCCTGTGTGACATAGGCCCGACGCCTCTCGGAGACGGCATCGTAGATGTCCAGGACCTAATCGGCCTTGCTGAGCATTTGTTTGAGGAAGTAAAAGACCCTACGTTTGTGGCGCACTGGGCACTGGACGAGATAGAAGGCGACATAGCCTATGACAGCGTCGGCGAAAACCACGCGGAGGTCATGGGTAGCGCCGTGTGGCAGCCCACAGGTGGCGTAGTTGATGGAGCCCTGCTGCTTGATGGTGTCGATGACTGCATGGCTACAGAGTACGTCCATGACCCATCGGAGGGGCCGCTCAGCGTTTTTGCATGGATCAAAGGTGGCGCACCCGGGCAGGTGTTACTCTCACAGGCCGTGGGGGCGAACTGGCTCATGGCGGATTCTTCCAGTGGTAAACTGATGACGGAACTCAAAGAATCCGGACGGACCGGCAGTACTTTGTTGTCGGAAACGGTGATCACCGATGGCAATTGGCACCGAGTGGGCTTGGTGTGGGATGGAACCAATAGAATCCTGTATGTGGATGACGTCGAAGTCGCTGCTGACACCCAGTCCGAGCTGGTCGGATCCAACGGCGGCCTGAACATCGGTTGCGGTAAAAATCTGGAGCCAGGCAGCTTCTGGTCCGGCCTGATTGATGATGTACGTATCTATAACCGAACGGTAAAACCGTAGGGCATATTCCTGCTGATCATAGGGAGAAAGGAAGGTGTAAGATGGACATAAGCTGGAGTAAAACCGCCGGGAGGGCGTCTATCCATTGGGCCTTAGCAGTTTGCCTGATCATCGCAGGTCTCTCGTATGAATTTGCTTCTGGAGCAACCGTGGCGGAGGTTGTCGAGCAGGTCAGCACAGAGAGTTACACGAACTACCTCCAAAATGACCTGTACACGCACGACGGTGACGAGCGGTGTTTTGGCCCCCAGCATGATCTGGCCCAGCAGCGTATTAGGGAGCTGTTCGAAAGCTTCGGACTGGAGACCACCCTGCATCCATTCGAGTACATAGAGAGCACGTTCTACAACGTGGTCGGCGTGCATCGAGGTATCTCCTGTCCCAACGAAATCTACGTCCTCGGGGCGCACTATGACTCTGTAGAAGGTTCTCCGGGGGCTTGGGACAATGGCAGCGGCGTGGCGGGCATTCTGGAGTCGGCCCGCGTCCTGTCGCAGCATGCCTTCGAGGCCACGATCGTGTTCATCGCCTTCGATCGCGAGGAGCAGGTCTCGTACGGAAGCGCCGCGTACGTCAACGACCATATCAATGAACGCATCCATGGCATGATCAACCTCGACTGCATCGCCTGGCAAGCCTATGGGCCGGAACATCAGGACTATAACAAGATCGGCCTTCGTTATGCGTCCATACCAACCCGGCTGATCGATGATCTGGCCAGTGCTGTAGAGTCATGGGCAGGACTGACGTGCGTTGTGAATCCTCTACTACGGAATAGTGATAACAAGTCGTTTGATGATGAGGGCTTTGCGGCCGCTTGGTTGATCTCGTATGACTGGCAAACCAATCCCTTTTATCACACGGCGCTGGATTCCGTCGATCAGCCCGACTACATCGACTACGACCTCGGCACCCGTGTGACGCAAGCCGTAGTCGGTTACTTGGCCACGGCGGCCAAGCTGGCTTCCGCCCGCATCTTGCCGGACTTCAATGGGGATGGCGATGTCGATATAGACGATTGCGTCCTGTTGATTGGGCGCTGGAAGGGTAGCGATTCGCAATTCGATATTGCCCCACCGCCAAATGGCGATGGCGTCGTTAACGATCAGGACCTTGACGCTTTGCTCTACTACTGGCTTACCGACCGCTCGAGCTGGTGGTCGGACTTCGGACTAATTGCGCACTGGAAGTTGGACGAGACAGAGGGCACCGTCGTCCACGACAGCGCCGGCGAGAACCACGCCGAGTTGTTTGGCGATCCGATATGGCAGCCAAGAGACGGCATACTTGACGGGGCCTTGCGGCTCGATGGCCTTGATGACTTCGTCGGCACCGAGTATATCCTTGATCCCGCAGAGGGATCACTCAGTGTGTTTGTCTGGGTAAAGGGTGGTGCCCCAGACCAAGTTGTGCTCTCCCAGCTATGGGGATTAAATTGGTTGATGGCTAATGAAACCGGAGGCTACCTGAGGACGGAACTCAGAGAACCCAGTCACACTGCCGAATCCTTGGTCTCAGAAGTCACCATCACGGACGGAGGCTGGCACCACGTCGGCGCTACCTGGGACGGCACGAACCGGGTTCTATATATTGATAACGTTGCGGTCGCGACAGACACACAGCCGGGCCTGGCACGCTCCATCGAGGGCCTGAATATCGGCTGTGGACCAGAGATGA
>CAYGBE010000107.1:0-7224 GCA_964348065.1 uncultured archaeon | reverse complement strand
ACTGGCTGCTGTTGGTGACGGTGTTACCTGTAAAGACGTTATAGCCGGAACCAATGATGTAGATTCCGTACTGGCTGCTGTTGGTGACGGTGTTACCTGTGAAGACGTTATAGCGAGAATAGTAGAGGTAGATTCCATGCAAGTTGTTTGAGACAGCGTTACCAGTGCAGTTGTTGTTGTTGGTATACCAGAACAAGATTCCTAACTCACCGTTTTGTATTGTGAAGCCGCTGAGGTTAATGTTGTCGGCTTTCAAGTAAATTATGATGCTGGTTCCATTTCCGTCAATGGTGGTGTTATGTCTGTTCTCTCCAACGAGCGACATAGGCTTGTCCACAACTAAGTGCTCATAATATGTTCCTGCTCTGACGAAGATTGTGTCTCCTTCCTCTGCCGCGTTGATAGCTTCTTGGATGGTTGTATAGTTGTCTGGAACCAAGATGGTTCTAGAGTTTGCGATTACAGATTTGGAATAACCGTGTGGTGCCTTTTCAGAACTCCCATGTAATATTGCTGGATTAAGCCACGTAGAGAACAATATCGAAAAGAGGATTGGCAAGATTATTTTCTTGTTCATTCGCATCACATTACTTTGAGCATGCCGATTGTCCAAGATTTCTTGACTGTGAATAACATTAATGTAAGTGCGCGCACATCTTTCTTCCCTTCGTCCTTTGTTAAGCCTTGCTCTTTGGTTAACATTAGGCTTTACGGTAAACTTTTTCCATATAATAATCTTCCATAAGACTTTTAAACGCGCTTCGACTTTTAACTTACTGCTGAAAAGAAGAAAGGAGAAAAAGAAATGAAAGCCAAATATATAACAGGGATAATCATAACGCTGTTTCTTGTAAGCGCATTGTTCACCGCTATTCCTCCAGTAGGTGCACAGACAATCACGATAGGCGTTATAGGTCCTTACGGGTTACCACACTGGTCCCCAGGAATGAAAGAAGCAGCTGAGATTGCGAGAGATGAAATCAACGGCGCCGGCGGCATAGACATTGGCGGCACAATGTATAACATCGTATTAGAGTTTGAAGACGAGCACGCCTATCCAACTCCGTCGCCAACAGACGCGGCTGCCGCGATGGAGCATTTGATAACAGCTCACTCCTGTCAATACATAATAGGAGGCTTCAGAACCGAATGTACCGAGCCAATGGTTGAAGTGGCAGCTGACTACGGCGTACCCTTCATCATCAATGGCGCATCTACCGACGAATTGATCAGTGACACTGTAGGAGTTAACTATGCAAGATACAAATACCTATCCAGAGTCAACCCCATCAACTCAACTCAGCTTTTCTACACGATAGCTGGCTTCATTAAATATTACCTACTGCCATTCAAATTGCTACCTCTATATGGACATAACTTGTGGACTGGAGCCCCCAACCCGCAAGTCAGGGTTGGCGTTCTCATGGAAGATCTCGAATGGACTCTGAGTATGTATGCAGCATTGACGAACCCCGCTATTTACCCGGCTGTGATGGGACCTTACTACAACGTTACTTACGCAGGTCGAATACCTGACGGCACTACTGATTGCAGTTCTTGGCTACAGGGAGTCAAAGACAACGATTGTCGACTCTTGATCCACGTGTTTTCAGGAACCACAGGTGTACCCCTTATCGGACAGTGGAAATCTATGAATGTTGAAGCTGTACCTCTCGGCATCAACGTAATGGGACAGCTAGCCTCCCACTGGGGCAGCACAAGTGAAGGATGCAAGTACGAGAGTTTCCTGGCCTTCGGTGGAACAAGAACCCCCATAGTTCCAGGCGTAACAGAAGTGTTCTGGGACAAGTTCAACTCGACAACAGGCGCTTGGCCCCTATATACAGCATGGGGCGCATACGACGGATTATACGGATTGAAGGAGACTTTTGAGGCCATCGATACAATTGACAAAGATGCGTTTGTAGCCTATAACGAGGCCGGAAACACAAGAAACGGACTTAGCGGTGTTTTCAAGTATACCTCAGGACACGATGTTTTCACTAACGAACCTGGACCGGTTTGGTTCCAAGGATACGTGAGAGCCTTCCTAGCACAATGGACTAAGGCGCCAACGCAGTATGTAGGACAAGAGGTTGTAAGCCCAGTAAACAAGGAATTCTCAAGGAGATTCCAACTTCCGGATTGGATGTATGCAACTTCAGCCGATATAAACTTCGATGGAATTGTTGACATATACGACGCCATCACACTGTCAGGTGTTTTCGGGTCAGGACCAGAGGCAGATCCACCGGATATGGCGAAATGGTTAACGGGTCTGGGCACGGGTTTGGTCAAAGGATTAGAATCTGACATCAAGGTCGACGGAGTCATCGACATATACGACGCCATCATACTAGCAGGCCAATTCGGAACAGAGATTCCTCTTCCTATGCCTTAAGCCCTCTTCAATTAGAGGCGCTTACTCCCCCCTTTTTGTGTTCGCACCGTAAACAACAAAAAGCTTATACACACATATCATCTTATAGTCAGACTTCTAAACCCACGTATGCATGCAAACTAGGTGGATGACATTGATTGAGTTGATATTGTTATATGGTGCAATTGCGGGGGGGATTTATGCCTTGTTGGCTCTTGGTTTCACTTTGATTTACGGGGTGGCGGGTGTAACTAATCTTGCCCACGGTTCCTTCTTTATGCTTGGTGCTTACGTGGTTTCCGCTTTCAGTTTTGTCTTTTTCAAGCTCGACCCAATTCTGTCTGTATTTTTCGCTGTAATTATCGTAGGTGTCTCAGCTAGCGTCATTTATAGATTGGCTATACATCCTATCATCGAAGATGAAGTTGCTGTGATGGTTGTTACGGTTAGCATGGCTCTGATTCTTCAGCAACTAATGCTTCTGATATTCACTGCAGAGAACATGCCGGTCCCCAGGTTTGTTGAGGGATCGACAGTTTTCTTGGGTGTGACGTTAACCTATTCAAGGATTCTCTCTTTTGCCCTCTCGATGGCTCTCTTCGCCATCTTATTTGCATTTATCTCGAAAACAAAGATTGGGAAGGCTATGAGAGCAGTATCTCAGGATCGTGAGGTGGCAATGCTTATGGGAGTCAACACCGAAAGAATATATATGTTGACAATGGCTTTGTCTGCTGTCTTAGCCGCGGTAGCGGGAATATTCATCGCCTCTTCTACTACTGGAGTAGCAGCGTCATGGATGTGGTTGACTCCGCTGGGCCTGTCCTTTTCCATTGTCACCCTTGGTGGTCTGGGCAGTATTAAAGGAAGTTTGATTGGAGGATTCATCATTGGGTATGCTGAACAAGCTGTAGCAATTTCATTTCCGGAAGGTGGTGCGATAATACCTGTTGTTCCATTCACGGTTTTGGTGCTGGTACTGCTTATAAGACCCAAGGGGTTGTTTGGAAAACGCGTTGAAATGGAGGATTAGATTGAGATGGTAACCGGCTACCTTAGAAGAGCCTATTCAAGCTTCACCTCGCATGTTGTCGACATTCCGCCGAGACTGCTGGCCATGATGCTTTTTCTGTTCTTGCTAGTCCTCCCCGTGGCGAAAATAAGGACCGACTACCTGAGTATGTTGATCGCAGCAAATATACTTGCAATCTTTGCGGCAAGCTGGGATCTCCTTGTAGGTCGCACCGGACTAATAAGTCTTGGTCATGCTTTGTTTTTCGGAGTTGGCGGCTACAGCACAGCCCTACTATTCAAGTTCTACGGGCTTCCACTTTGGGTGACGATACCTATCGCCATACTTGTCGGCGGTGGAGTCGCTCTTGCTATTGGCTTCCCTTGTCTAAGGGTGAAGGGACCCTACCTAGCGCTAGTAACAATGGCTTTCCCAATAATTCTCTCGAGAATAGTCAAATGGTATCCCCTTAGTGACGTGTTTGGGGGCGAATTTGGGATTCGCCGGCTTCCTGGCTTTTTTTCCTTTCTTCCCATAAGACAAGCGCGCATAGCAGAATACTATCTAACTCTATCCTTGCTATTCATCTGTTCAATCGCAATGTATAAGGTTGCAAATTCAAAAACAGGCATTGTTTTCATATCTATTCTCGACGACGAAGTGGCGGCCAAAGCATCAGGAATCAACATAACTAAGTATAAATTGATGGCTTTTGGCATAAGCGGCCTTTTTGGAAGTGTGGCAGGTGGCCTTCAAGCCCATCTCCTGAAAGTTGCAAGTCCACCGATGTTTGACCTCACCCTATCTTTCTTGCCTATAGTCGTCACGTTCCTAGGAGGCATAGGAACAATTTATGGTCCAATATTAGGAGCTTACATATATTACATCATAGACAGGTACGTCTTAGGGGACTTGTTGCCCAGCCTGGTGGAGCTTCCCAGCGAATTCGACTACGCCAAACTCATGATTTTCACCATTATTGTAGTTGCCCTGGTCATTAAGTGGCCGAGAGGCCTAGCGAGATACACAACCGACAAACTCCAAGACCTTGAAGAAGCAAGGGACATAGATGAAAGGGGGTCACGCATCTGGAAAAAGTATAAAAAGAAGGTGAAAAACGGTCAATCCAAGGGTGTTGAATATGAGTCTCCTTGAAATTGAAAACCTGACAAAAAGGTTTGGAGGATTGACGGCAGTTGACGAGGTAACCTTTCACGTCGATGAGGGAGAAGTGGTGGGCATAATCGGCCCAAACGGCGCTGGAAAGACTACGCTGTTCAATTTGATATCAGGTTTCCTCAAGCCTGATTCGGGAACTGTGAAATTAAGGGGAGAAAACCTCGTCGGACTTGCCCCACACAAAATTGTTGACAAAGGGATCGCTAGAACATTCCAGGTTGTCAGACCTTTTCGCCACCTGCCAGTCATCGCAAACGTCATGGTAGCCCTTCAGTCTCCTAGGGGAAAAAGGAAGATCGAATGGATCAAAACCTTTGAACGAAAAGCAGTAGATATGCTTGAGGATGTGGGACTCACCGAATTGATGCTTGAGCCAGCCGAGAACGTGGGTCATGGAGATTTAAAAAGGTTAGAAATGGCTAAAGCGCTGGCCACCGAACCGGATTTGCTGATGCTAGATGAACCTTTCGGCGGATTGAATCCGCTCGAAACAGATTTTTTGACGAAATCGATCCAAAGAATACACCTAGATCATCCCTCGCGCGGTATAGTTATAGTTGAACACAAACTATATGCCCTCATGAAGATAGTGAAGAGAGTAGTGGTGCTTCACCAAGGAAAAAAGATAGCCGAGGGAAAACCAGAAGAAATAGCCAAAAACAAGATGGTGATCGAAGTGTACATGGGAAAGGCGATGTGACATGCTAGAAATAAAAGACTTAACAGTCCACTACGACGGAGCTATAGCCTTAAACCGTGTCAACCTAAAAGTCGAAGACGGAGAATTCGTAGGCGTTGTCGGCCCAAACGGAGCCGGAAAAACAACGTTACTTCGAACAATATCAGGTGTAATAACAGAGGTTGCACCGGGCAAAAAAGAACACCCAACCGTATCAGGCACAATAATGTTTGATGAAAAGAGAATAGACAAACTCAAGGCATGGAAAATCGTAAAAAGGGGTATCGTCCACTGCCCAGAAAGACGGAGACCCTTTTCTGAAATGACAACATTTGAGAACCTGAAGATGGGCGCTTACTTACGCAAAGACAAAAAAGGAATCAAGAAAGACCTGGAATGGATCTACGAGTTATTTCCTATACTCAAAGAGAGAGCTAACCAGATGTCCCAGACTCTGAGCGGAGGCGAACAACAAATGCTCGCCATCGCAAGAGCGTTGATGTCAAAACCTAAGCTTCTTGCCATAGATGAACCGTCGCTGGGATTGGCTCCAACATTGAAAGAAAAAGTACTCGAGAGCATCAAGGAAATATGGCGTTCAGGAGTCACAGTTTTACTAGTTGAACAAGACGTGAGCATAACCCTTGCAACAGCACAGAGAATCTACATCCTTGCGCATGGAAGAATAGCCATCGAAGGAACCACAAAAGAACTAATGAAGAATAGAGACGTCAGAGAGATATACCTAGGCTTATAAACCCCCAACAACCACCCCTCACAAGGGCAAATACCTTTTATATTTGTTTCACTTGTAGTTTGTTCTACGCGAAATCTGTGGAATGTAAAATGGCAAAGTCAAAAACAGATAAAATATTAGCTGAATACGAAAAAAGACCTTGGCTTAAATGGTATGCCGAGGGAGTTCCAGCAGACGTTGAAATTCCCGAAAAATCTATTCTAGACATGATAGATGAAGCAGTTGAAAAATGGGGTAACACAAATGCCCTGGTCTTCTATGGAAAAAAAATGAAGCATAAAGAGATACGCGAGTTGTCTCTAAGGTTTGCAACGGCCCTGCATGACCTTGGTGTCAAGAAAGGAGATAGAGTTGCCCTACTCCTTCCAAACTGCCCCCAGTTTATGATCGCCTACTTTGGAATTCTCAGAATAGGGGCAGTGGCTTCGGCTATGAGCCCCCTTTATACTCCAAGAGAAATCAAACATCAGCTCAACGACAGCGGCAGTAAGAATCTTGTTTGCTTAGATCTGCTTTATGAAAACGTGGAAAGGGTCTGGGATGAAACAGGCCTTGAACATGTAATCATGACGAGTATAGACGAGTATTTGCCGGGTAGAGGACGCTTTTTCGGAAGAGCTCGAGGAAAAACACTTTCCGCAGAGATACGGAAGAGACCAGGAATCCTTGCGTTCCAAGATCTGATTAAGAAGCATCCTCCAAATCCGCCTAAAGTCGAAATCAATCCTAAAGAGGACCTAGCTGCGCTTCCTTACACCGGAGGAACAACTGGAGTGCCCAAAGGAGCAATGTTAACTCACCACAATGTAGTATCCCTTCAGGAAGAAATGCGAGCCTTCTTTCCAGACATAGAGGACGGTAAGGAGGTCACCGTGGCAATGCTACCTTTCTATCACATATACGGCCAGTCAGTACTCATGCTGACCGGAGCAATAAGAGGCGGAATGGGAATATTGTTCGCTAGGCCTGATTTAGAAGATATCATAGCTGCAATGGAACAGCATAAGGCCACCCTCTTTTACGGTGTCCCAACTCTCTACAAATACTTCATAGACTTGAAGAGAGCTAGGAGATTCAATTGGAACAAAATGAAATACGTTTTCTGCGGTGCTGATACTCTTCATGACGAAGTAAAGAGAAACTGGAATAGATTCATGGGCAAGGAAATACGCGAAGGCTACGGCCTAACCGAAACAACTGCCGTGTCCCATACAAAC
>CAYGBE010000106.1:0-7587 GCA_964348065.1 uncultured archaeon | reverse complement strand
CCTGACCGTTGTGTCCCAGCTTGCCGAGGCCACCATCTTTCCGTCCGGGGAGAAAGCACAGAAGAGGACCTTGTCAGTGTGGCCAGAGAGGACAGCTTTGCAAGACCCCATTTCCATATCCCAGAGCCTGACCGTTTTGTCATAGCTTGCCGAGGCTACAGTCTTTCTGTCTGGGGAGAAAGTACAGAAGTTAACATATCCGGTGTGGCCAGAGAGGACGGCTTTGCAAGACCCCGTCTGCGCATCCCAGAGCCTGACCGTCTTGTCCCAGCTTGCCGAGGCGACTGTCTTTGCATCCGGGGAGAAAGTACAGGATTTGACATATCCGGCGTGGCCAGAGAGGACGGCTTTGCAAGACCCAGTCTGCACATCCCAGAGCCTGACCGTTTTGTCATCGCTTGCCGAGGCCACAGTCTTTCCGTCCGGGAAGAAAGCACAGGAGTTAACCTCGCCGGTATGGCCCTTCAAGACCAAGTGCAAAGCGGCTGACTCCCGATATCTTGTTTTTAGGTGCAGCCAGGGTTTTTCTCCCGGGGAGGTCCTTTTCTTAAACTCAGGGACTATAACCTGCGAAACATGCCTGTCCCCCTCTTCATCATCTGCCCACTGCAGACGGTTATACATCTGCTGCCACAGAATCTCGGGACGTTCCCTGATGATATGTAGCTCTTGCCCTATAACTTTCCTAAAAGCCTCTAAAACTGTTATCTGCTCAGAGCGGTTCATTTAAGATCGTTTTAGCTTCGCAGGGACCATTAAAATTCCGGAAAGCTTTTTATCAATTTCCGCCCTGGGATCTGAACCAGACCTTCATTCGGTCATGATCATCACGGGCTTCCTCAACAGCCACCCGGGGAAAGATAATTCCGCCAATAATCCGGGCCAGGAATATGCCTATTAAATATCCAATCAAAGCCGAAAGCCACCACATCTCCCACCATTGGTAGGTGATATAAAGCAGACCAATTGCAATAATCGGATGGAGAGCAAAGAAGATAATACGTTTAGTTTTATTAGGATCGGTTATTAAATCAGGGACAGCCCTTGCCACTATAAACTGTACCAATAAATACGTAAAAATAGCTAAAGCCCAAGAGCCAATTCGTGTATAGGCAAAAATTCCCGCCCCTATAGCTGACAAAAATCCGATTATGGAAAAGATAGCCCTTATTTTTCTGATACGAGTCTTGAGTTCCTCCTTGCGGATAACCGTAGTAATCGGATTGAGTGCACTTATATAGCTCCTCCATCTCCCTGCTTTTGGTGCTAGCGGTTGAATTACCTCCGAACCAAAGGTTTCGGCCATAATATCGTTGTATTTGTCAGCCACCGCAGCAACAGTGCTCACCGCTCTTTCAAACTCATTATAGTCAAGGTTTTCCAGCGGTCTCTTTATCTGAAGGTCAACTGTTCCAACTTCTTCATTTAGGGCAAACGAGGCATCTTTGGTTTCTGAAAGGTTCAGTGTTAGGAGCTTCCTGAAAAGGGGCAGCAAATTCTCTTCGGGGAGATTAATCACCGGTGAAGAAACCAACAGAAGGTCTTCGTTTGGGATAGCGACAACCGCAACAGGTGCGTTGCCTTTCTGCAGCATGCGCTTATTATTTCCGTCAAG
Source organism: uncultured archaeon (assembly GCA_964348065.1). Lineage (GTDB taxonomy): Archaea > Aenigmatarchaeota > Aenigmatarchaeia > Aenigmatarchaeales > Aenigmatarchaeaceae > CS1-C013. The sequence continues at coordinate 5,972 of CAYGBE010000106.1, read as the reverse complement.
TTCTCCCCACCCACCTTGCTTTAAAAATTTGTTGACTTTGTCAACCTGTTTTGATTTTCCCATTATGAATATTCACCTCCCTCTTATATTTTAAATATTTTTAGCTTTATTTGAGTTCACGCCCACACTTCTGGCACCACTTGGCTGAGGCCTCATTAACTGCGCCGCAATCTTCACCAGGACATATCTTTTTGCCTTCGCCTGGGGTTGTTGGTGGTTTGGGTGCTTCGGGCGGCTTTTCGTCATGCGAAACAGTCTGTTCTGTTGTTTTCTTCTCTGACCCTTGCTCTTCTTTCTTCTTCTCTTTCTTCTTTTTGACAGGTTTCTTTTTAAAAGTAATTTCACCATTTGTGACAGTTAGTTTGACCACATCCTGTTCAGAAATCTTCCCCCTGATTATTTCATTGGCCAGAGGCTCCACCACAATATCTTCGATTGTCCGTCTCAAGGGCCGCGCTCCCATTGTTGGGTCGTAGCGGGCATTAACCAGAAAATCCAGTGCCTTCTTATCAGCTTCAACCTTAATTGGAACCCTCGATAGCATGACTAAGGCAATATTTCGCAGATTCTCCTTACTCAGGGGATTAAAGATAACGACCTCATCAATCCGGTTCATAAATTCCGGGCTAAGTCTCTTCCTCAGCTCCCTCTCTATATCACCGCGAATACTCTCTATGGAAACTCCCTTCTCCTGTTCTTCCTTCGATCTTATATCTACACCAAGGGGACGATACTCACTTATCTTGTCTGAACCGATATTCGATGTCATAATAACCACTGTGTTCCTAAAATTCACTGGTCTCCCCAAACCGTCCGTTAAACGTCCTTCTTCGAGGATATGAAGCAAAATACGCAAGACTTCTGGATGAGCCTTCTCGATCTCGTCAAAAAGAACCACTGAATAGGGCTGCTTTTTGACCGTCTCGGTTAACTGGCCTCCCATATCCGAATCGACATAGCCGGGCGGCGAGCCAGTAAGGCGCGAGATCATATGCTTTTCATAGAATTCAGACATATCGATTTGAATCAAGCGCTCCTCGTCATCAAAAAGAATCTCGGCCAATGTTTTGGCCAGCTCCGTCTTACCTACCCCTGTCGGGCCCAGGAATAGAAATGATCCAATGGGTCTTTTGGGATCACCAAGTCCAGAGCGAGATTTCCTGATAGATTGGGCAATAGCGGTTACCGCTTCATCCTGACCGACAATTCGCTTCTCTATCAACGTCTCCAGCGCGAGAAGTTTCTCGCCTTCCTTTTCAGTGAGTTTTCCGACAGGGATGCCTGTCCATTCAGATACTACCCGGGCCACATCCTCAAACGAGATCAAAACCGATTGAGTAGCTGCCGGTGTGGTTCCTTTGTCCGAAAATAGAGCCCTTCTCTCTTCCTTGGTAAGCTCACCGAGATCTCTCAAACCATAATAAAGCCTCAGTTTCTTTTGAGAACAAGCCTGGTCAATAGCATCGATTGCCTTGTCCGGTAAATGCCTGTCTCCAATGTATCTTGTGGAAAGTTCCACAGCTGCCTCTAAAGCCTCCTCTAAGATCTTGACCCCATGAAATTCTTCGTACTTTTGCCTGAGACCCCCCAGAATCTCAAGAGTCTCATCCGTTGTTGGCTCTCCAATAAAGACCGGCTGAAAGCGCCGTGCTAGAGCCTTATCTTTCTCAAAATATTTTCGATATTCATCGTAGGTTGTGGCACCAATACACTTCATGGCACCTCGTGATAGAGCAGGTTTCAGAATATCGGCCGCTCCCATAGCCACACCTCGAGCCCCCATCAAAGTGTGAATTTCATCAATGAAGATGATAAGGCTGGGGTCCTTTTCTGCCTGTTTTATAAGATCCTGCAATTTCTGTTCAAACTGGCCTACATACTTGGCGCCGGCAGCAACGACCGCTACCATTTCGACTGTCCGAATCCTTTTCCCCGATAAAGCAGGCGGCGCCTTTTCAGAAACAATGACCTGTGCTAAGCCTTCTACAACCGCTGTTTTACCTACACCTGCATCACCGATTAAAATGGGATTATTCTTGCGTCTACCTGATAGAATCTTCATCATGGCAAGAATTTCGTCCTCGCGGCCAATGATTGGATCAAGTGTTCCCTGTTCAGCATCCGCGGTGAGGTCGCGGCCGAGGTTTTTAAGTATGTCTGAGGTTTTATCAATTCCAGGCTGCTCAACAGCCTTCCGTTCATCATAAAACTTCCTTGGCCACTCTCCTTTGCGCATCATCTCTCGAAGATTCTGAGCCAATTTTGCCAATTCAGCCCCAGAACTTTTTAGAACACGGGTAGCCACACCCGCCTCATTTTCAAAAACGCCAAGCAGAATATGAGGGGCCTCAATCTTGTCATGGCCAAGTATGCTTGCTTCCCTTTGAGCAACCTCAAAAGCTTTTTTGGCAGCCGGAGTAAGAGGGCTTTGATGCATTGTCGGTCTTTCTCCTTCACTTATCTCCTGTCGTATCTTTCTAGAGATTTCATCAACATCAATCCCGATTTTTTGAAATTGACGTCGAATGTTCACATCCTCTAGTTCAGCCACTCCTAAAAAGAGATGATCGGTTCCGATATAGTCATGCTTTAAATCCCTTGAGATACGTTCAGCATAAGATAAAGTGAGTTTTCCCGATTCACCAAGATTACTGATTTTATTCATAATTCCATCCTAAGACAGGCCGTGCGAAACAGCCTAAAATGAGAAATTTAGATGCAAAAAAAACTAAAGACAACATTACTGAAGCTGATTGTTACTTTTTCAAAAATATAATAGGTCCACTGAAAAGTCAATGATACTGATGATATTCATTAATTTCTATTTATACTGCAATAATTGTGAGAAATTCCTGAGACAAAATGCAAGATTTTGTCCAAAACACCACGATCTATGCAATTTTTTCAAGTCTTTTAAGAGAATCCCAGATAAAATCTGCTGCAGAAGTTGACTTTCGAGACCAAATTCTTAATATATACGTTATGCTGCAGAACGAGGTTAGCCCTTATAAAATCTCAAAAACTATTTCGTAGTTATGTCATTTTCTAAGCCACACAGCCCATTATACGAGTGGTCCGACCTTTGTCAGGGCAAGAACCTTCCCGACTATGTTTTGTTTTCCGGCCTTAGAACCACTCAAGTTTTGCTTGCAAGGTCTGAGGACCAGCCTTTCCCTGCCTTCATTATCAAAGATCAAGTACACAGATTCAGGACAAGGCTTTCTCAAGACCTCCCAGTCTCTATCCTCCTAAGCATTGATGCTGTCCCCCCTGCCCTCACTGCCCACCTGCATGTGCTGTCTGTCATTTTTGACGATCCAACCGATCCTTACTTCAGAAGCCATCATCTCTATATGTTCTCTATTGACCACTCGCTTGGTTGGGTGCGTCATTACGACCCTTACCTTGCCAGGGACATCCTTACTTTGCTAAACCAGCCTGATAAAGGTACATTCTGCGGTTTACTGGTTGTGGATGAATCAAACAGGGTTTTACTGGCGAAATTTGTCCACTTCTCTCCCAAAGAACAAACTCACCACCAAAATCTTTTCGCTATTATGAAGCTCCTGCCTCCAGTTTTTCATTCCATGCCTCTAGCCGTCTGGTCTAGTTCAATTGAGCTACACGAACAGACCTTTGTAAAAACGGTTGTTAACCCTCATGGCAAGACATTAAACATTCCTCGGTTTCGAGACCCCGCCAAATCACAGCTAACAACTTTCCCCCTTTATCTGGTGAATAACAAGGTCTCGTTACAGGAAAGACCAAGTCCCATCCCGTGGGAACATAGGAGGTACGACATTTTTGTCTCTCATGCGCATATCGACTCTCCCCTCTCAGTGAGCATTGAGGAGTGGCTCTCAATGACATTTCCAGATCTTGTGATTTTCAAAACAGATCCTACTAGCGAGGATCCTAGAACCGAGCAGCCTTTCTTTTTTATTGAAGAGATTCCAAACTCTCGCTGTGTCCTCTTCTTAGCCACCCCGAATAGTTTAGGGCGTCCCATGGTTATGGCTGAGTTAGGAGCCGCCTTGCATAGCAACGTCCTGACGCTGATGGTCGGGGGTGTTACGACAGCAGACCTTCTCTCTTTTCGCGAGAAGCATATTTTTGTTGGATATGAGGTGGACAAGGCTTTTGATATGGCTAGTCCTGCGGTGTGGGTAAAAATCGAGACTTTTCTTGGAGAGTTGTTCCAAATTTCAAAGAAAGCATCAATTACTCCTCCCAAAGTTGTGTGCGAGGCCAAGATTCAGCCACAACACCCAAATCATTTAGTAAAGGATTTTTCAAAAGAGTATTTGCGGTTCCTTGAATACTTTTCAAGGAAATCCCAGGCAGGACATATCATACCACATGGATTATGACTTATTTATCATACGCACTGTCTCAGAATAAAACAAGGAGCAACTATCTCTGCAATCAATACTTAAACAAGTAAGACTGGAGATCCAATCAGAACTGATCATACTCGAAGCTTTGTCAAACTGACGATATTGCAGTATTGGAGTTTTTCTTTACGTTTCCTATCATTTAATAATGGAGGACTTTATGGGCTTATTTAGCAAAAAGTATGATTGTTTCATGAGTTATAAAAGTAAGAATGTTGATATTGCCCGTTCGATCACTGATCGGATGATTGCTTCGGGCATAAAAGTGTGGTTCGCTGAGTATCAGATCCTATTAATAGACCGCAACCGGTTCCAAGAAGCTATAGATAATGGGATCCGTGAATGCAAATACGGCATTGCTTTAACAAACGATGACTATGCAATGTCAGAGTATTGCGAAAGAGAAATGAAGCAACTTTTACAGTTTTGTGGACCAAAGAACATCATGGAGATAATGATCCCGAGTGAACCTAAGACACACCAAAAATACTCACAATTAAATGAGAGTTCGGCCCATATCTTTACGGGTGACGTAGATGACACGTTGAGATTCGTAGGACAAAATACAGGTTGGAAGATCGTTCCTCGGATCAAAACCGGTCTTGAAGGCAAAAAGGAATTCTTCGAGGGCAATTGTTTGGACGAACCCTATACCATCGACGTCAGTGGGTGGGAATTAATTGATAAGAGTTTCCACGGTGGGGGTCCCTGCTATGTGCGTGAAGTAGAAGGTCTCGACGTTTTCTGGAATCTACAATTTCATGAGGAAATCGCGCCAAGGGTTTATGAAGCTAGAGCTGGAATGAATCAACAAAATGAGAGGGCACTTTACAACGAAATATGTGATTATGCAAATCATTACTTCAGGGACTTGAAGCCTGGCTCCCGAGTTATCGGGGTCCACCTGTTTTATTTCAAAGGAAAAAGCCATTTTGCATTGACTTATTCTGATGGGCATTTCTGGAAAAGAAGATATTCGCTCATGCTGCTCCACCCAGAGACCTACCGTGCAGCTGAGTTCATTTTTACATTTCAGTTCCCCGGGCCATTCAAACAATATTGCCGCTACGTAGAATTGATGGATGACCTGGTAATGACGCTAAAATGGGCCGATAGCATAAAAGGAGCCAAGAAGGATTCCCAAAAGGCTCCCACGACGGAGCCATCTCAAAAGAATGATAAGCTTCAAAGGATCATTGAAGACCAGCCCATGGCCAATAAATTATACAATGAAGGCTTATCACTCGCAAAGAAAGGACAACTCAAAGACGCAATTACGGCTTGGGAGGATGTCCTGGGATACACAACATTAGTTGAACTGCGTGGAGCTACCCTATACAACATGGGGCGTGCCTATCAAAGAATGGGCGATGTAGAACGTGCTTTAAAATGCTACGAAGAGAGTGCAGAAGCGAATCCTAGGCAGTTCAACGCTCTATGCAACATTGGATCCATTCACCTACAAATGGGCAAGCCAAAAGAGGCGTTAAAGTATTTGTTGGAAGCTGTAAAGTGTAATCCAAACGATTATATCACTGTTAATAACATCGTGGTTTGCTACGAAAAGCTCGGGAATGA
>CAYGBE010000105.1:0-4301 GCA_964348065.1 uncultured archaeon | reverse complement strand
ATGATTTGGGATCGCAACTCCTTTACCATAGATTGGAGCTTTGTCTCGAGTTGTCTTAGAATTTCTTCTGTCCTTTGCTTGTCTTTCTTGTTCCTTGCTTCCACAGTCGCTCTATAGATTGAATACTCAAACAACATTCTTCCTTCTTCTTCGTTTGAAAATCCCAATTCGTTATAAAAAGAGTGTAAGAAGCGGTCAAGCATCCAATTCGTAGGATTGAATATGTCCTTTCTATCAAACATTTCCAAGAAATGTAACGCTGTTCCACTATTTTCCATGAAAAAACTACGTCCTAATGCCCAAGCATTCTTCTTACCAGTATTTTAAAAGAACCTTTCAGACTCCCCATCATAGCCGTCGAATTTTATTTGATAAATCAGCTCCTCTTTAAGAGACTCGATATTCGTGGTTATTATGGTCTTTATCTCTTCAAAATTATCCTTTTCTGAATATAACCGAAGATGAAGTTCAGGCTCAAAAAAGTAGTGAAAGAACAAGATTGTTTCTTCCTTCCATAGCTGTTCTATAGTCGGTTTAATAAATTGAAGAGCCATCCTTCTTTTATTATCCCATTCAAGTGGGTCTCTGAAGTGAACTATTGCCTCTATCCAATTTTTCCCAGTTAAACTCTATTTCCCCATAGAAATATTGTAAAAGGCATGAAAAGATTTGTCCTAATACATAGGACGGTGCGGATAGGGTAGGATTCCACCCCCCTCCCCACACAAATATTTTATTATCGAATTAAACAAAATTCTATTCGTTTCGATATGACACCTAGAGTTGCTGGATTCTACATGCTTTCTCCTAAGGAAAGATTGGAGTATGTGAAAAAATTCGCTGCGCTCTCTGATGAAGAGGTTAAGCTTCTGTCGTCTCCAGGGGCTATAAAACTCGAGTTAGCAGATAAAATGATAGAGAATGTTGTTGGAGTCATGCCTATTCCGTTAGGTGTAGTACCTGGTTTTTTCATAAATAATAAGGAATATATAGTGCCTATGGCAACTGAGCAGAAATCTCTTATCTCGATGACTTCTAAAGGAGCAGAATGGACTCGAATATCTGGAGGATTTAACGCTAAGGCTTTAGGATCGACAATGATTGGGCAGATTCAATTGTTGAAAGTAAAAGATTTTCAGAAAGCCAAAAAAAGAATAATGGAGAATAAGGATGAGATTCTGAGGATAGCGAATACTCAATCAACTATTCGTAAAGCAGTGGATGTTGAAGTTAGAACTGTGCATTCTTCTGCTGGTCGCATGCTTATCATTGAATTGTTAGTTGATGTGAAGGATTCTATGGGTGCTAATTTGGTTAATTCTATGTGTGAAACTGCTGCTCCGTTAATAGAGTCGCTAACAGATGGACAGGCAAATTTAAAGATAGTTTCTAATCTTGCAGTAAAAAGGTTGGTTCATGTAGATACTGTCGTTTCGAAAGAGGTTCTTGGAGGAGAAGATATTGTTAATCATATTGTTGAAGCTTGTACTTTCGCTGAAACCGATCCCTATAGAGCTGCTACTCATAATAAAGGAATATTGAATGCTGTTTCAGCAGTTCTCTTAGCAACAAATAATGACACTAGAGCAGTTGAAGCTGGTGCTCATGCTTTTGCGGCAATGTCAGGTCAATATCTTCCCCTTTCCATTTGGCGAAGAAATAAGGAAGGAGATTTGATAGGAAAGTTGATCATACCTATGGCTGTAGGGATAATTGGAGGAGCTATCTCAGCTAATCCACTTTCAAAAATTGTTTTAAAGATATTAAAAGTAAAATTAGCCACTGAACTTGGTGAAGTAGCAGCATCTACTGGACTTTCATATAACCTAGTAGCTCTTCAGAAATTGGTAACAACAGGTATAAAAAATTAGTTGCGCCTGCAGTAATCTCTTTTGGGTTGGGATTCGAATCCAACTCCCCCCACACAACATTACAATAATCATTCTTTCTTCTGCTTGAACCACTTGGCGAGTTCAACGCAACTCTCGATGTTTTTCTAATTTCATTCATCGACGGCTCTATCGCTTTATATATCTCACGATTGTTTCCTGCGCGCGCGCACAATGTGATAATAAAGTCCAACATAACCTACTCTTCCACAGGACTAACAATCAATGCAGTCCACGACAAGTCATGCCGTTATCTCATATTCTTTAGTGCTGAAGTGCATACACAGGATGACAATATCATGTGGATCTTGGCAGAGGTTGATGGTGCATCTGCTCTTCCGGCTGTTATGTTAATGGCTGACAATCCGTGGTATCAGTGCCATTCTTTCACGTTCTATTATGACGTAGCTGCTGGCACTCAGATATTACCATAATGTGGAGGAGTAATGGAATGGGAAAGTATTGCTATATGCAGTACCGAACATTGATAGTCGTTCTATTGCCTCTGGATTAATACAACCATCTTCCCCTTCTTTCATAGAACTTTGTTTCACAAATCTTATTCAGAATCCAAAATATACCGGACTTATTCTTCGAGAGTGGAGGTGAAGTGAAATTATGAGAAGATGTTTCCTTATCATGTTCATTACCTTGACGTTGGCAATAACGATTATTCCAGTTTCTACTCAAGAAGGAATTAGGGACTATGATCCATGGTATGACATTAACGATGATGGGAAGATTGACATCAAAGACGTAGCTGGAATAGCAGTAAAATTTGGTACTTCTGGAACGCCAATTAACAAGACGGCGCTACTGCTTGAACTTTTGGATGAGGTTAATGTTCTCAAATTAAATCAATCACTATTTGCTGAAAGGGTGGCTGTTTTAGAAGCAGAGGTTGACCGTTTGAAGGGAGATGCGTCCACATTCTTCTTTGACACATTCGACACGGGACTCTGCAACTGGAGCTACTGGGGAGATTTCGGATACTGGCTAACATGGGCTTCAGACATCGCCAAAATTAGTGGAGACGACAATCCAGCTCAAGGTGGTATGCAGAAGACTGTTGACCTTTCCCAGTGGAATGGAAGTGGCTCGTTGATACTTTCATTCGATTGGAAGGCTACTTCAGATACAGCTGATAGCTCTGTCACAAATGTTCATCTAAGGATTGAGGACGCTGATTCACACTCACTTCTATATTCGCAAGTGTTAGCTTCTGGAGGAACAGTAAACACTGGATGGCAAAGCTACACCAATGACGTTTCTCCATATGTTATTGGGCATTCAAAGATTAAGATAATCATGTCCCTTTGGGATGTATGGACTGCCAACTGGCACCAAACAAACTCATACGATAATGTAAAACTCACAAACGTAACTGCGCCATAAGTCTGTAAAAAATGATGTAGAACAAGGCTGCGAAGCACATTCGCTCCTACCTTTGAAAACTTTAGTTTCTTTGACTTCTTTACATAGATATATATATGGCATAACCAAAATACGCCTAAATTGGGCTCCTTCTCCCAATGTACTCCGCCACACATGAACAGTTTGTGCTTAAAACAGTAACCACAAACCAACCATGCATGGAACGGATTGGTTGGAATCGGGGCTTTTTTCTACCTTCTTTAGATACGTAATAAATATATGTGTATAAACAAACCAAACAAACTAAACATTCAAAAGAAGATTTTCTCTTTCTTCAGCTTTCAAGGCTTTTGCTGTGTCCCGCACTTCGGAACGTTGGTACCATGCTCTCACTAACATAAGACTTATTCTACAATTAGTGAGTAATGAAAAATAAGAAATGTCATGATATTTAAGAAATAAAGTGGCGTAGGATGAAAGCGTGGGAGATCTGGGGATTTGTACTTCTTCTTTGGATAGTAGGAGCAAATTTCATGTACCGAGGGCTAATCTCGGTGTATGGAGATTATTATCTCCGACCCCAACCCGCATTCTACGCTGGGATATTCTCGATTGGAGTTAGCATTCTCTTATTATGGGCGGGTGGATTCATAAAGGCAGAAAGCAAATTCAACCCTCGGGCAAAGGATAGGGCTATAATAATCTGCGGCTACTGTCGCAAATCATTCTTGTCACTAGAGCTAGGCAGCGGAACCAAAAGCATGACCATCAACTGCCCTCACTGTGGAAAAACACTACATCAAAGAACACCTATGCCTAGACACGAAGGGATAATACTTCAATTCACAAGCTGGAAATACAAAGACATTGTAATAGTCGCTCTTTCCGCAACCTCATTTTTCTTGTTGCTTTCACTACTTAACTTGCGTCTCCTACCTTGGTTGCAGAACTTCATTGGCGGAGTACCACTGTATCTCCACCTAATTGAATTATCTCCGCTGTTATTCATAGAGGGGCTTCTAAGCGTAATCACTAGCA
>CAYGBE010000104.1:0-4158 GCA_964348065.1 uncultured archaeon | reverse complement strand
GTTTTTGCAGTGTTGAGGGAAGCTCTTAGCCTTGTTATCTGTTCGTCTCTGGACTTGAGCTCCAATTCGAGGCGGTCGAACTGGACCTTACTCAACTGGACCTCCTCTTTTTTGGCTTCAAGAGCATTTTGAAGAGTTCTGATTTGGTTTTCCTGAATAATTACGTTTCTTCTGCACCTTGTAAGTTTTGCTTTTTCAACCCGCAGACGATTTTCAACACTTTGAAGTTTAATCAGCCCATTCAATACTGGTCCCATTTACGCTCCTTTGCCCGGCTCTTAAATTTTCAAACTCATTATTATCTATACTCACATTTTAATCTGCAACAAAATTTTTTCTGTTTTTTCTTTTATCACGTCCGGCTGTATAATTGCCGTGCTATGAAAGAGCTGCTGACAAAACTCATTCAGGCTGAAAGCACACCGCAGAAGGGTGAATTAGCCGCGGCCCAGGTAATCTCGGCCGAGCTTAGCCGTTCAGGGATAGATTCCCGAATAGATACCTGGGACCAAACCAGAGCGAATATTATCGCACAGGTAAAGTCCGGCGGACACAAGGATGCGTTGCTATTTGCCTGCCATCTCGATGTTGTCGGGCCGGGCGAAGTGAAGTGGGAAAAACCCCCTTTCGAGGCGGTCGAAAGCGATAGCAAAATTTACGGCAGAGGCTCGGCGGATATGAAGGGCGGCATCGCTGCGGCCGTTACCGCTATCAGACAGATTGTCGATTCCGGCACAAAGTTACAGGGCGATATTGTATTTATAGCCGTCGCGGGTGAAGAAACCGATAGCTGCGGTGCGAAGAGATTTATTAACGAGAGCAGCCAATTACCTGACCTTATCGGCGTAGTTATTCCAGAGCCGACGGATTTTGCAATTGTTACGGCGCATCGCGGCATGCTGTGGCTCGAAGTTGTAACCAAAGGCAAAGCCGCTCACGGCTCGACGCCACAATTGGGCGTAAACGCAATAACTTCAATGCGGTCTGTTCTGACCGAGCTGGAAAATTACCCCCGCGTCTTCTTGCCGAAGACAAGAGCGGCGGCTGAGCCACACAAGCTGTTGGGCGAGTGTTCTATGAGTGTCAATACTATTACCGGCGGTGAAGCACTTAACGTTGTGCCTGATAAATGCAGTATCGGGATAGATATTCGCACTTTGCCGGAGCAAAATCATCAGGATATTATTACTGATTTAGAAAAAATCTTTGCGAAATTAAAATCCGAAAATCCACAATTTGACGCGGAGGTCAGCGTGGTGCGCCAGGTGCAGCCTTTAGAAACCGATGGTGACTGTGATTTTGTTAAGGACTTTTGCTCTTGCTTAGGAACCAATGAAACCAAGGCTGTCGGTTTTACAACGGATGGCCCCCATTTTGCTTCATTAGGCGCACCGGTGGTGATTTTTGGGCCGGGCAAGCCTCATCTTTGCCACAAGCCGAACGAATATATGGAAATCTGCGACGTGGAAAGGGCGGTGGAGTTTTACAAGAACATCATTTTGAAGTTTTTGTTCTGATTGCCGTTCTAAGGCCTTACTATCAATAGAGTTATATAAACACAACTTCGAAAATATTTTACAATATTCGGAATAAATCCGTTGACTTTTTGGGCCTAATCTGGTAAAATGAATATTTATAAAGAATTCCGAAGAGGAAGCGGAGGATGTGTCGTCTATTCATTGGGGAGGATATGGCGTGAAAACAAAACACACGATGACTTATCAAATTAGACCAAAATACCGATAATATAATCAGGCCCAAATTTCGAATTTATGATATTATACCATTTTGTAATCAAATTAAAGTAGATTGAAAATCTCGAAATAGTAGGGAGCAAAATTATGACAAGACGAATTTTTTGTAAGGTACTATTAGTAGTTGCTGCCATTTTTGGCGTCCTGGCTCTCTCGGGCGTTCTATTGGCCCAGGGTCGCAGCGAAGAGGCCTTTGAACGAGTCAGAGAAGTCCAGGAACGCCACACCGACGTATTGATGGCCAAGCCGGGTGTAGTTGGCACAGCCGTTGGGCTTGACGACGATGGCGGATATGCCATCCTCGTGCTGCTGGAAAGGCCCGGCGTCGCTGGCATCCCACAGGGACTCGAGGGCGTGACGGTAAAGGGAATGGTTACGGGAAAGATTTATGCGCTGAAACCACCTACGGATAGGCCACCTAAACCACCGCGCGCTCTGACTGCAACTGCTGTTGGCAGCAGTCAGATAAACCTTGACTGGAAGGACAACCGAGAGCCAGACTTGTCGCACTACAACGTGTTCCGCTCCACCAGCTCCGGTGGTCCGTACAGCCCACTAGTCTCCGAGGTGTCGGTCAGTGAGTACTCTGATACCGGGCTGACATCCGGGACGACATACTACTACGTAGTGACGGCTGTAAACACATCGGATAAAGAGTCAGCATATTCCAACGTGGCCTCGGCAACAACCGAAGGTGGACATGTTGAGCCTCCGGTCGCGCCGACCAACCTAACGGCAACGGCGGTGAGCAGCAGCCAGATTGACTTGACCTGGACGGACAACGCCGACAACGAAAAAGGATTCAAGATTGAGCGTAACTCCTTGCAGATCGACATTGTCGGGGCGAACGTAACCAGCTACAGCGACACCGGTCTCGATCCTTCGACGACGTACACCTACCGTGTCCGCGCGTATAATGACGAAGGTGACTCAGCTTATTCCAACGATGCTTTGGCCACAACTCCGTCGGAGTCAGTTGAAGACCCTATTTGGCCGCGGCCCGTTCATATCGGTGTTTCAACGGGCCATCCGAATATTACTGCCGGTACAATTGGTTGCAGAGTTAAGGACAGTAATGGAACGCTTTATTTGTTGAGCAATAACCATGTGTATGCCGATGAGAACAGAGCCTCTATAGGGAATAACGTGCTTGTTCCAGGCCCGTATGATGGTGGTCAAGACCCGCGCGATAGGATCGGTACCCTCATAGATTTCGTTCAGATCAAATTCGGCCCTCGTGGAAGAAACACGGTTGATGCAGCTATCGCACTGTTAGACATGGTTGACTTGGACGGGGACGGACAAGAGGACCCAACGGTTCTCAACGATACGCCATCCGGTGGGTATGGGACTCCAAACTCGGCTACGACTGAAGCTTATGTTGGCCAAGTTGTTCAGAAGTATGGCCGCACAACTGGCCTGACCGGTGGAGTAGTAGATGGCGTCAATGCTACAGTTAGGGTCTGGTACGATAGCGGCTTCGCATATTTTGTGAAACAAATCCTTATAACGCCTGGCGCCTTCAGTGCCGGTGGCGATTCCGGTTCGCTCATTGTGACGGACGATTTGAACTGCAATCCTATCGGATTGTTGTTTGCCGGCAGCTCGACTATGACGGTTGCTAATCCGATTGACGAAGTGCTTAGCAGCTTTGGTGTTGACGTTGATGGCAAATAGCGATAGGTAAAAAGTCTCTAAGGCGCTGTCTTTATGTTCGCGCGTAGGGTATGCAATACTAGTTTGCTTTCCCAAAAGGACTAAGAGAACAGAGACCTATCAATGGTCAGGCGAATTACAATTGTTCTGCTGAATATTTGTACTATAATAGCAGCCGGTAATATTACCGGCTGTTTTTATGCTGGTCCCAGCGAACTTGAGAAAGGACAGACTATGCCGGAACGAACTATCGAGCAGGTGCAGGAAGAACACACGGATGAATGGATGGCTATTCCCGGCGTCGAGGGCACTGCAATCGGGCTTTACGAAGGCAAGCCCTGTATCAAGATTTTTACTTCCTCAAAACCACAGCAATTGCGAGACAAGATTCCTTCAACAGTCGAAGGCTATCCTGTAATTATTGAAGAAACGGGAGAGTTTCGCGCCCTGGACGAACCGTAGTTCCGGCATATAAAACTTCCACACAATCACAAACATCACGCCTTTCATATCTGAATAATCTGTGATTTTCTCCAAAAATTGAGGTACAATCCACAGGTAATTTAAGTAGATAGCCATATTTACGCGCAGGAAAGAGAAGCAATATGACAATAAAAAACTGGCCGAGATTGAGGCCGGCAAACAATAAAGATTGCAAGAAAGTAGCAGAGTTAGTCTTTGGCGTCTTAAAAGAATATAACCTAAAGCCGGACCCGGCGGTCACGGACGTCGACATCAAAGATATTGA
>CAYGBE010000103.1:0-3221 GCA_964348065.1 uncultured archaeon | reverse complement strand
ATCAGTTTTCGTGTAACTTTTGTAAACTGCTTTCGGGACGTAATACTAGGGCATCGGAAAGGGGATACTGCTGCTTGCCCTTGTCTTTTTACTCAGCGAATGTTCACTCGATTTGCAGTTCATCGCTGCTAGGGACGGCTCCCAGACTCTCTGCCCACGCTTGTATCGTTGGTATGTCTAGAATTTCACCTAGAATAACGTCAGAGATGAGGTTCCACACATCAGGGGGCATCTCCGCCTGCACCTCTGGGTCGGTGTCGTCGGGGTCTTTGAACAGGAAAAGTAGTCGGGTAAAACCAAGGGCCCGATAACTGGGCCCCGGCGCCAATCCGTCTCCATCCCAATCGATGTAAGGGTCAGTCGGAAGGACGTCTGACAGGTCATAAAGTGGCGCATCCAGCTTCAGCACTTCGTTTAATTGCTCCAAAATAATGTTGGCGATGTATGCGTGTCCCGTGTATCCCGGATGGACTCCATCGAAGCAGAACCCGCCGCCCCGAATCCATTTCCGATTAAAAACCAGGCCATCCACTTCGATCGGGTCCTTGCCGGTGAAGGCATCGTTCAGGCGTTGCCCAATATCGACCCGATGGACATTGGACCAGAATAATGGCGCAAGGTGTTTGATCACAAAGTTGTAAGCGTCAATTCGGTTCATGATGTACTGTTGTTCTTCCTCTGAGAGTACGAGCCCGTCACGCTGCTGGCCATCTATCTCGAGCACCCTGTTGACCTCCTCCACGGAGTGCCCCGTGCTCAACAGGGCGTACATCATGCCAAAGGTCACCAGGGAAATCCGGTCGCCTGCAAGGAAATTCGTAATCGGCTCACCGGGCGGTGCCACCCGCTTGAACGTGGGAGGAACCGTGTATCCCGGGCTGACCTTACCCAGATAGAATTCAAGGTCTTCAGAATCCATCAAATAGCCGACCGCACTGTACCAGGGCAATGTGAGGACGAACACATCAAACGTAACGCCACTGGAGGCAGTCTCTGACTCCAGGCGGTCCAGAATACGGAGGTATTGCACGGCAAAGTCCAGCCACTCAGTCAAGTTTCGTTCTATGGCCTCCTGGGTGTAAGGCTCGAAGGATACTTCTCCTGCGGCCTCGCCGAGTGCTAAAAGTAACGTCAAGATTGGATTTAGCTCCGGCCCCATGAGGTCAAAAGGAAGGGGTTGGAATTCTGGATGCTTGCCGCCGCCTCCCAGTGCGGCTGCGCTCGAATCATTGTTCCCAATCCAGAGAATGATCAACGCCCTGTCTATCCCTGCAAAGGCTAGCCCCTCATTAAGAAGCCAGATAGCAGAATCCAGCTGGGAGACGGGTTTTCCCGCTAAGAGATTGATGGGGTAAAGGACTTTGTCATATTTGTCCTGAAAGAACCAGGGAAGGATCTGTTCGTTAAGATATTCATTGCTGACAAATGATTCCTCTGCGCCGACTCGTTTGTAGTACTCCAATCCTTCGAGCGTGAAGGTGTCGGCTCCGTCCACAGCCAAGTTCGTGGGCACCTCGAAAGGCGGCAACCGATTCTCCTGCTCATCGAACAGCGGCTGAACCAACCCCACAGGGATCTCTTGTCCGAGGGCGTCACTGATCTTCTGCAAATAGGCGTTCATTGTATTGACCGTGTTATTTGTTGCGTCCAACGTTCCATGAGTTAGGCTATCTCCCAGGCCAATCAAAGCCATTACGGACTGGCGGGGAGGAGCCAGCAGGCTGTCATCGGTCAGCTTGCTTCCCGGTGCACTGACACAATCCGCTCGGTCTTCCACCGGTTGACCGCCACAGAATCTCCCATCTCCGGACCAAATGTATTCACCGGGAAAGTAGGGTGAAAGATCATCCGCCAGAGGGTTGTCTGGATCACCCCCATTGATCAGGACGAAATCGGTCGTAAAACCCTCGTCACAGCGTTGGGTCGGGTCAATGTACTGATTACATCGTTCCATGGTCAGATACGTGCCGTGCTTGTTCAAGGAGACAAAGAGTTCGGGCAACGGCTCACAGCTATTGACTATCCGAGCACCGACGTTTCCCAGCTCGCCGCTATGGGCCGTGGTCTTGACTGCGAAAAGACGCCAACCGTTTGCACAGGCAGCATCCTGTACGAGGGTGTACGAAAATGACTCCACGTCACCCGGATGGCTGTCTATGCCAAATATCCCGCCACAATCGTCTCGATAGAGTATGGAATAGGTGATCGCCCGCATAGTGGGATCGATGGGATGCGGACGGACACGGTAAACAACGACACCTGGATTCTCCCGCGTGGCAGGCCAGGCACAGAATTCAAAGGGATGAAACCATATATTTTGTGGGAAGTAATGCTCAGCCAATTCCTCGGGAGTAACTCTCCCCTGCACTTCTCCATTCGTCGTGGTAGTTGCAGCATAGTCCGACTGGGTACCGTCGGCCGCACGAGCAAGTTCATTTTCAACAAATGCGACCAGAACCAGAAAAAGGACGACACACCCAGCAACGCGGAAGAATCGCTTAGCAAGATCTTGGATATCTTGTGAAAACTCTCTCCTGGGTTCATTCCCTGCATCCATCAGAGGTGTCTTAAAAGATATAATAGCCATTTTTGTCCTCCTTATTTATGAATAAACCAAGCAATTCAGTTACGGCAGATTGAGCGTGTATTACACACGAACACAAGGAGTAGACAGCGTTGTTGTTGAAATAATAAAAGACCACAAAAGCGCATAACAGCCCCCTTGGGGCTTTCCGTGGATGCCTTCCAAAGTTTCCAATTCAAGATAGCCTCCAAGTGATAAGAACTCCCTTTCTGATGAGTCGAGTATACGGAAAAGTGGCTTGTGTGTCAAGAAAAAAAGGGATCGAATCTGATTTTGGAGTAGTCACAGGGGGCTGTGTATCGACATCGAAGAAACAGGATTGGCTCCATAGAGAATACGTTCTTTCCATGTTTTTAACGCGCAAGGGGCAGAGGTTAATAAGGTGCCGAAAGTTTGTATCGATAAGGGGCGAGGAGGAGATTGCTCAGGTGTCGGTGAGCAGTCTTATTGAAAGAATGAGCGCGCTGATGGCAAGAGATCGAAAGCTGAAGAATAGGGACGAAAAACTCGCTCCCATGGTAAACAAGAATCAAGAGCAGCCCCCTTTATCCCGTTCACCATCGGTCCAAATCGTGGTCAGTACAGGGTAAAACTAACCTCCTCCCCATCCCAACGGGTTTTCTAGATCTCGAGCATG
>CAYGBE010000102.1:0-3583 GCA_964348065.1 uncultured archaeon | reverse complement strand
TAACACGATGCATCACTGGAAAAAGGGCTTAGATGTAGCGTCTCAACTTATTTTACCGAATTTTTCTCAGAAAATTTTACCAGAATATAGCAAGGAAAAAAGGCCATACTCATCATACTAAGTACAGCCTTTGTTGGTTCAATTATGCCATTTCGTAATTACACAGCACCTTTTCGATTGTTGGTAGATCCACGATGTTTTTGCCCTGTAAATAAATCTCCCATAGGCATTGATAGCAAAGGTTATTAATTAATCGTGGCAGTCCCCTTGCCTGGTGGTAGATTTCAGCGATAACATCGTCGGTAAACAACTCATCGGTTCTGCCGGCGATTTCAAGCTGATGTTTGATATACGGTTTGACTTCATCCTGGGCCAGCCCGGTCAAATGGGATCGCAGCGTGATTCGTTGATTGAATGCTTCCAGTGATTTAAGTTGAATCAGTTTTCTGAACTCGGGTTGTGCCAGAAGGATCACCGTCATCGGCGACGCCGAATCGATACGGAAATTGGTAAACAACCGTAGTTCGTCTAACGCCGCTGGCATTAACAATTGCGCGTCATCGATGATAATGACCGTTGTCTTTCGATATTCAGCGAAATTTTTTTCGATGGCGTTTTTGAGCGCTGGCATCAGTTGCCACTTGAAATAGCGACCATTAAGATGGAGTTGTTCGGCGATGCTGTGCCAGATGCCGCGCATCCCAATGGTCGGGTCTTCGATATAAACGATATCATAGTGTGTTTTATCCAGCGTATCGACAAACGCTCTGACTGCGGTGGTTTTGCCACTGCCGACATCACCGGTAATCAGGGCGATGCCCCGCCGCGCCAGATGATGATTAAGCCGCTGGTTTAACGTTGTCAACCTGGCTGAGATAAACAGGGTGGCTGCTTTGATCTCTTTGGTGAACGGCTCGGTGAGGAAACCAAAATAATTTTTAAAGTTGATGGGGTTCATGGGCTGCTCTCCTTAATTATGATGATGTTGGCGTTTCATATACAATTGTTTGATGGCATCCAGATAAACCGTGATGTGTTGTTTCGCTCCCTGCTTGAGGATGGTTTGGCCTAAAGCAACGCCAGCACAGTCGGCGGTGATCTGGGGGTATGTTTGAAGAAACGTTTTGATGGCCTCGATTTCACGGGCATGGAAAGCGTCACTAGTCTTACCCAATGATTTTGCCAGAAACTGAACCCAATCCGCTAAGGTAAAAAACTGTTGGTTTCCGGTGGCGATGTGCCCGGTCAGACGAGCGGCTTGTTGCTTTTGATGGTCATGATGTTTTTCTGCCAGTTGCGATAACGGCTTGATGCCGGTTGATGGTTGGGCTGCCCCCGTTGGCGGAGTTGGCTTGTCTTTGGTGGCCCATCTTTTGATGACGAACGGCTTTGCCTTTTGAATAAATTGTCCGTTATAATAGATCTGAACCCATGACCGGTCAAACGGGTTATATCGGATGTCCACGCGCTTATTTTTTAGCCGGGCGTCAACTTCAAATTCGACGCCCTCCAGGGAAACGATACCGGCTTTGTTGACAGTTCGTGATTTTTGATAGAGAAAAATCTCAATCAGTTCTTTCTCATCGACGGATCGGAAATATGGTCCGATATTGTCGCGCCATCGTTGGTGCGGTGACTGTTTGGTGGTGGCATTGTCGCTTAAATGATAGTGAGTTTCCAACCAGGCCCAGAACAGTTTGTTCAATTCTGCCAGGGTGGCAAGCGCTTTGATCTCGGGTTCGCTGAGGAAATCTTCCCGCACGGTGCGAAAAAAGCGTTCAATTTTGCCTTTGCTTTGCGGACGATACGGCTGGCATTGTAATTTGCGAATGCCTAAAGCAGCACAAATGGCATCCAGTTTGCGGGTCGAATAGACCTGGCCATGATCGACATAGATGGCTTCCGGGATGCCCCGTTTGAGAATCCCCTTTTTTAAGGTGTATTCAACAGTGGGATACTTCTCATCCCAATAAAACTCGGCATGTGGCAGCAGCCGTGAGAAGTCATCGATAAAGGCCACCAGATAAGTTCTTTTCGTCCGCAGGGGATCATTCGGATGGGGTAGATAGGGGCCATAGAGGATATCCGATTGCCACAATTGATTGGGTCGTTGGCATTCGAACCTTCGGTGAACGGTGTGACTTTGGATCAATGTCTTGCGGTCGAGCCCATGTTGTTTGAAATGCCGTGCCAATGTACTGCGCTTGATTTCGCCAGGCGTCACCATTCCATTGGCTTCCATGATTCGGATGATCTTTT
This sequence comes from uncultured archaeon, assembly GCA_964348065.1. Lineage (GTDB taxonomy): Archaea > Aenigmatarchaeota > Aenigmatarchaeia > Aenigmatarchaeales > Aenigmatarchaeaceae > CS1-C013. Next base: position 1,324 of record CAYGBE010000102.1, on the reverse strand, counting down.
TAACGCCACGAGCCGGGGCTTCTTTTTTCAATTGAACCGCCATGTCCCAGGCTTGGGGCGAAATCGATCGTCGTTGACCGACATCGCAACGGCTTTTGGGTTTCAGACCGTCAAAGCCTTTTTCATGATAGGCAGCTAGCCATTTGCGGATGGTCTCTTCATCGACGCTATGTTTGGTTGAATGGGGCACTTCACGATGTTGAGCTGCCAGATGATGTAGCATTTCGCCTTTGACGCCCCATTCGAGCTTTTCCTGGGACAGGAAGGGCAATATCATCCCATAGCGAAACAGGGCAATCTGTTCGCGTTTGTGTTCGTCCATTGTTGTCTCCTTATGTTGGTGGTTAAAATGGTTTCGGTTCCGCAAGATGGAAGAATGTAATAAAACAAAACCAAAATAACCATGCCGGCTTGTGTTGTTTTTTTAGGGGCTAACCAGGTTTGGGCGGCAGCACTGCCAGAAGGGGTTTTCCAGTGTTTTGCCAGCAAAAGTAGTTAAGAAAAGTCAGTGGTGTCAGTGAAATTTCCGATTGGAGCAGTTCACTGGAGACTTGTAACAGTTTCTCTGACAGCAACCAGCTTGCCCGACAAATATGATAAGGAGAGTCAATATTTTTGGCGAGAATGATGGCTTCCAATTCTGTTAAATCGGTTTGCGGAATCAGGTTGAGGAGTTCTTTCTTTAAAAGGGGTAACAGGCTTTTACAGCGAATGATCAATCGTTTAAACCAGCGATAAAGGGTAGAAATCTCTTGTGGCGCACGGGGTGAGGTTGGACTTCTAAATAATTCGCCAATAGTTGTTTGTTGTTTTATAAATTGCGCCACGTAAGGAGAAACGGTTTGGTTGCTATGACGTACCTGGCCAAAAAGAAAGGTGGGGATTAAAGCGTGTGTTTTTAAACAACTTTTACAACGTACGCGTTGGATGATTAATTCTTTGCCATTCGGAAGGGGCTTTCTTGCGTAACAGCTCCATAAAATAAAGCTCCAAGATTGACAGGGACAAATCAAAAGTGCTAACAATTTCTTGGACGAAATGAGAACAGAATAATCTGCGACTTTTTCTGCTGGAATAAATAAGCTAATTTGACTCTGTTTTTAGTTTCTAGTTTAAATTTTCTTCACGGGAAATTAAAGCTTCTCAATATAAGAAAAATGAGCAAAATTTCAAAGTAAAATAATGTGAGATTTTTCCCTAGGTTTTTGGTTAAATAATATGGGATTTTACAGTAGGTTTTCCCTTATCAATCAGGGTTTCCCTGATCCTGTTTTAAGGTTTTTCGAAGCCTAAAATCAGGAAAACCCTGATTGCACAAAAGTTA
>CAYGBE010000101.1:0-3046 GCA_964348065.1 uncultured archaeon | reverse complement strand
CTGGCTCTTTATTCCGTACGACCAAATAACAGATAGCATCGGCCCCCTTGCCCGGGAAGACCCGAAAACTCTGGGGATCATCCTGGTAGAAAATCCGTGGAAGGCAGCTCGTCGCCCCTACCACAAACAGAAGCTCGCCCTTATCCTGGCGAATCTCCGGCACTTCGCCCTGGAGCAGGCAGCCCGGGGCTTGGAGGTGCGGCACCTGGTAGCACACGGTCCATACCGGAAGGCACTGGAGCCCCTCGTTTCGGAGTTGGGAACAATCAGAATGATGGCGCCGGCGGAACGGGAACTGCGTGCCGATCTGCAGCCCCTCGTGGATGCTGGTGGACTGGAGCTCATTCCTCATGAGGGTTGGCTCACCACCCATGACGAATTCAGGGTGGGTGCTGGGGAGGGACCGCCATGGCGGATGGACGCGTTCTACCGATATGTCCGGCGGAAGACAGGCATTCTCATGGAAGGTGCAAAGCCTACCGGTGGGAAATACAGCTTCGATCAGGAGAACCGGCTCCCCTGGAGAGGGAATCCGAGGCCCCCTGCCCCGCCGACCTTCCCCCTCGACCCCATCAAGGAAGAGGTCGGCAGGCTTCTCGAGTCCAAATTCGGCGCCCATCCTGGCCGCCTGGATTTGGGAACCCTCCCCGTTACTGCAATGGATGCCGATGCCCTCTGGTCCTGGGCAAAGCGAGAATGTCTCCCCACATTCGGTCCCTACGAGGATGCGATGTCGGTTCAATCCACCGGCCTCTTTCACACGCGCATTTCATCATTGGTCAATATCCATCGCCTCCTTCCGGCCAGGGTGGCCGGCGATGTCACCAGCATGGATTTGCCGCTCTCGAGCAAGGAGGGTTTTATCCGACAGGTTCTCGGTTGGCGCGAATTCGTTCACCACGTCCACGTGGCCACCGATGGCTTTCGCGAGATTCCGGCTGGGAATCCCCCCGTGGCCTCGAATCCGGGGGATGGGGGCTACAGCCGATGGGCGGGAAAGCACTGGACCTCGAGAAAGCTTTCAGGAGATCCCGACGGGGGCGCCCAACCCTCCTTCCTTGGGAGCGACAGGCCGCTTCCCCCGGCATACTGGGGAGAACGATCGGGTTTCGCCTGCCTCGATCGGATCATATCGGACGTGTGGACGGAAGGGTATAGCCATCACATCACGCGACTCATGGTTTTGTGCAATCTGGCCACGCTGCTGGACGTTTCCCCTCGCCAGCTTACCGACTGGTTCTGGGCCGCATACACCGACGCTTACGACTGGGTGGTCGAACCGAATGTGCTGGGCATGGGAACCTTTGCGGTGGGGGAACTCATGACCACCAAGCCTTACGTGTCCGGCGCTGCATACATCCTCAGGATGAGCGACTACTGTGACGGATGCCGTTTCGATCCCAAAGCAAACTGCCCCTTCACCAACCTCTACTGGGCCTTCCTCTCCCGGCATGCTGCCATGCTGAAAAACAATCCCAGACTCAGGATGCCCATGGTTTCCCTTGGCAAGCGGCCCGTCGGTCAGCGTCACCACGATGAGTCCGTCTTTCGTGCGGTGGGCGAGACCCTGCTCAGGGGGGATGTGATGGGGCTGGAAAAACTCCCGAACCTGGAGGTGTGAATCAGCTTTCCTCCGACCCAGCCAGACTTCTCCTATTCGCCAGGTTCCCATGCCCCTCAAGGGGTACTGCACTCGACGGTTTCACCAATGATGACGATCCCGAGGTATCCATCCACCGTCAGCTGATCTCCGGTGTGGATGAGCGAGGTCGCATCCGGGACGCCGGTGACGCATGGAAGGCCATATTCCCTGGCGATGATCGCGCCATGGATCAACATCCCACCCCTCCGTTCCACGATCCCGGCCGAGAGCGGGACCACGAAGGTCATAGTCGGATCCACAGCATCACACACGAGTATTTCCCCAGCGTTGAAACCAAACACATCGGATGGATCAGCGATCACCCGTGCCTTTCCCCTCGCGATACCTGGCCCCGCGGGCTGACCGACGATCTGCCTCGCCTTTATCCTACAGTCGGTCTCGGGCTGGTCTGCTGAAGCGTGCCCTTTGAGGACGGACCGAGGGTCTCTCAGCAGGCTGGCCAGTTCCCTCGTTTTGGCACCATCCGAGGGCTGCTCTTCGATCCGGCGCTTCGCCTCCTCGATCCCTGCTAACATTTGTCCTTTGATTCTGCCGAGATGGATGTTGTCGTCATCCCTGAGTTGATAGCTCGTCCGGCCAAGCTCAAGAAGTTCAGCAGCTTCAGCCTTCTTTTCGCCCTCAAAGCGTGAGAGGAAGTTCCTCTGCAACGATTCGATATCCTTTGGCTGGAATGGTCTCTGTGCCGTAGGTTGTTCAGCCATTTCGAGGAGTAATCGGGTGATTGCACCGTATTGTTCCTTGGATTCAGCCATGCCGCGGAACAGATCTCCAAATATGTCGACAAATGTATCGAGAGACTTGTCGAATTCCCTATCGGCGTTTGTCTTCCCGTTTCTCAAAGCCTCTGCGAGCTGAGGGTTTTCCCGAATCATGGACGCCATATCCTCGAGCATGCGGTTCCGTTCGAGGCTTGCCATGTTCGTGGCTTTCAAAAGGTCCATGAACTCGTAGGGGTCTGCGGGGCGCACGGCATCATTGTAAACCTGCCCAAATAATCGGGCACCATGAGCGAAGGGGATGAACTCATTCTGGTAAACATCGAGCCACTTGTCGTAGATGGCCGCTCTCCTCTTGATTTCATCTCGCAGTTCCGATTCGGAGAGTTTTTTTAGGTCCTGGCGGGACAGCTGCGCTGCCTCCTCGACCATCGCGGGAATGAGCTCGCCCTCGATTTTCCCGCGAAGTTCTTTGAGGTTTTCGAAGCTTCTCCTCAAGCCCAGGTACCAGGAACGCTTATCCCCAGAATCGGCCGTCAGCCCGGTTGTGATGGGCCGCGATTGGATGACGTAGAGCGTCCCTCCTCTGAACGTCCACTCCATATCCTGGGGTTCCCCGAAGAGGGTTTCTGCTCCAAGGGCATGGTCCAATATGTGTGCGATGTTA